>DASQTT010000093.1:0-4182 GCA_035641735.1 Actinomycetota bacterium
CGATGAACGCCTGGTGGATCGTGCTCGGGATCGTGGTCGTGGTGCTGCTCGCTGCGGTCTGGATCTACAACCGGCTGGTGAGCTTGCGGACGCGGGTGGACAACGGGTGGTCGCAGATCGACGTGCAGCTCCGCCGCCGCGCCGACCTGATCCCGAACCTGGTCGAGACGGTGAAGGGCTACGCCGCTCATGAGCGCGAGCTCTTCGAGGAGGTGACGGAGGCACGGGCGCGCTCGATCGGGGCGCACGGGGTGGACGAACAGGCGGCGGCCGAGAACCAGGTGACCGCCGGGCTCCGTCAGCTGCTGGCCGTCGTCGAGGCCTACCCCGATCTGAAGGCGAACGAGAACTTCCTGGCCCTCCAGGAAGAGCTGATCGGCACCGAGTCGAAGATCGCGTACGCCCGGCAGTTCTACAACGACCAGGTGATGCGGCTGAACACCCTGATCCAGTCCTTCCCCTCCTCGCTCGTGGCGCGCGCGTTCGGCTTCCGGGAGCGCCCGTTCTTCGAGATCGACGATCCGGCGCGCGGACCGGTCCGGGTCGAGCTCGGCTGACACCGTGTACGAGCAGATCGCCGCGAACAAGCGCAAGACGGTGCTGCTGTTCGTCCTCGCCGTGCTGCTGCTCGGCGCGGTCGGGTACGCGCTCGGTCTGCTGACCGAAAGCGGTCCGACCGGCCTCGTGATCGCGCTGATCGTCGCGGTCGCCCTGTCGATCGGGTCCTACCTCTATGGGGATCGGATCGTGCTGGCCTCGACGCGCGCGCGGGAGGTCACGCCGGCGGAGGCCCCGCGGCTCCACAACATCGTCGAGGGACTGTCCATCGCCGCCGGGGTCCCCAAACCGCGCGTCTGGATCGTGCCAGAGGCGGCCCCGAACGCGTACGCGACCGGGCGGGATCCCGAGCACTCGCACGTGGCCGTCACGCAGGGCCTGCTCGACACGATGGATCGGGTGGAGCTCGAAGGGATCCTCGGCCACGAGCTCGCGCACGTCGTCGATCGGGACATCCTCGTCGGCACGGTGGTGGCGACGCTGGTCGGGGCGGCCGTCCTGCTCGCCGAGTTCTTCATGCGGACGTGGTGGTGGGGCGGGTTCCGCGGACGGCGAGGCGACTCGGGCGGCGGGGGAGCCACGGCGTTGCTCTTCGCGGTGGGCTTCGTCCTGCTGATCCTGGCACCGCTGTTCGGGCAGTTGATCCGGCTCGCGGTGTCGCGCAACCGTGAGTACCTCGCCGACGCGCAGGGCGCGATGCTCACGCGCTACCCGCCCGGTCTGATCTCGGCGCTCAAGAAGCTCCAGGCGGCACCGACGGCCATGCACTCGGCGAACAACGCGACGGCGCATCTCTGGTTGAACCAGCCCTCGCGCATCGAAGGCGAGCGGATGGGGGCGATGGAGCGTCTGTTCTCGACCCATCCGCCCCTCTCCGACCGGATCCGGCGGTTGGAGGAGATGTGACGTCTCGGTCGAGATCCCGCGAGGTGTTTGGTCCCGCCCCGGTCGGGCGATAGGCTCGCTCCCGGTCCCGAGAGGGACCTCCTTCACGTCAGAGCTCTCTCCCGGAGGTGCACGCCGTGTCGCTCACGAACCGAGGGAAGATCACGATCGCGGTGTTGGCAGTCGCCTTCGTGCTCGTCGGGGTCGGGGCGCTGGCCCTCACGGGCAATGCGCCGGCGCCGATCCAACGGCTGGTCGACACGTTCGTCGAACCACGACCCGATCCGTGCCCGCTCACCGGGGTGGTCCAGCAGGGGGACGGAGACGTTCCGGACCGGCCGCTCCTCGCCATCAAGATCGAGAACTCGATCGACGCCCGGCCGCAAGCGGGTCTCGGGAGAGCCGATGTGGTCTACGAGGAACCCGTCGAAGGTGGCCTGACCCGGTTCATCGCCCTGTATCACTGCGTCGACGCCAAGCGTCTGGGTCCGGTCCGAAGCGCGCGGATGACCGACATCGACGTGCTCGCCCAGTTCGGTCGACCTCTGTTCGGATACGCCGGCGGAGCCGATCCCGTGAAGGCTGAGATCGCGCAGGCCGACCTCGTCGATCTGAGCTACCTGGCTGTAGACGTCTACACGCGCGACGCGAGCCGTCCGGCGCCGCATGACCTGTACACCAGCACGCGAGCGCTGTGGAAGGTGGGTGGACGTCGGGGGGAGCCCCCGGCCGAAGTGTTCACGTTCTCGGATGAACTCGAGCTGAGGGGGAAACGGACACGGCTCGTGCACATCCCGTTTTCCGCCTCCTCCGACGTCTACTGGTCATGGGACCGCAGGACGGATCGCTGGCTCCGAGCACACGGAACGACGCCTCACACCACCGAGAGCGGCGAGCAGATCGGAGCGGACAACGTCGTGGTGATGCATGTGGCCATGACCTGGGGAGACATCCACGACGCTGCCGGGAACGCGTCACCCGAGGTCACCTTGACCGGCAGCGGGCGCGCCTGGATCCTCCGCGACGGTCGGACGATCTCCGGTCGCTGGCAGCGGCGGGATCTCGAGGACGTAACGCGATTCGTCACGAAGTCCGGCGACACGATCCCGCTGGCACCGGGCAACACCTGGGTCGAACTCGTCCCGACCGATGTGACACCCGGATTCTCATCCACCGGAGCCTGATCCCGGCTCACAGCCGATCGCATCCACGTGGCTGCCGGAAGAGCTTCCGGTTGGGCCTCTGGTCGAAGTCGAACATCCCCAGCATGTCATCAGCTCGCCGGTCGCGTCGAGTCAGCGATGGAAGGTCCCAGATCCGCTCGATCAGCTTGAGTACCGAGCTGAATTCCAGCGTCTCGTGGTACACGAGGCCGGGGCGGACCCAGGGAGAGATCACGATCGCCGGGACGCGAGGACCCATCCCGAACAGGTCCACGTGCGGCGGCGGCACGTGGTCGTAGAAGCCGCCGAAGTCGTCCCACGTGATGACCAGGATGGTCCGCCGCCAGTGAGGGCTTCGCATCAGTGCGTTGACGACGTCGACCGTCCAGTTCTCGCCCTGACACATCCCGCTGACGGCGGGGTGTTCGGAGAACTCCCGGTCGGGGATCAACCACGAAACCGAGGGGAGCTTGCCACGCTCGAGGTCGCGAAGGACTTCGGCGTCGTCGACGACGTTCCGGCGTATCGGGCCCGTGCGTGCATGACGGATCCAGTCGATCGTGTGCACGTACTCGTTCTCACCCAGGTAGTAGCGCCAGGAGATGCCCCGCTCCTCGAGAAGATCCGGCAGGATCCGGACGTCGATGCACGGCCAGCGCAAGAACCAGTACCGCTCACGTAGCTCCTCGGCGGCGGCTCGATCCTCGAGATCGAAGGCATGCGCTCTGGCGGCGGCGCCCAGAACCCGGAAGGACCACGCTCGCTCTGTCCGGTCGCCGCAGTACTCGCGCGGGATGCCGTTCGTGCCGAACTGCCCGGGTGGCGTCGCACGTTCGTGGTCGGTGAATCGATCGGTGGTCGCGGCGATCGTGAACAGGTGCTCGATGCCCGTCGGCCCGTACGTGGAGGAGAAGAACCGATCCGCGAGGGCGAAGCGCCTCGCGTACGCCCAGTAGTTCGGGATATCCCGTGGCCGGTATTGAACGTACGCCCAGAGCTCCTCCTCGCCACCGAGCTCACTGAAACAGTTCATCCGACCACCATTGATCGCGATGAGCGCGCCCTCGAACGAATGGAGCGGACCGTAGAGGAAGTTCGCCGCGGGTCGGAGCGGCACTTCCCGCCCGTCGCAGGTGAAACCCGTCGTGGCGCCGTCGGCACCCGGGAACCGGCCGAACATGTGATCGAAGGTCCGGTTCTCTTTGATCATGAAGATCACGTGCTCGATGCGCTGCCGAGCTTGTGTCAGCTGCCGACCGCTCGCCTTCGTGCCGGGGACCACTGACGGAGACGCCGACGGTTTGCCCGGTGTCGCAACCGGATCGTTGGCTCCTGGTGGTTGGCACGATGCTGTCAGGACCAACAGAACGATGGCGACCGTTCGACGCACGATCGGAGGCTAGCGTGCCTGGCGCATCTCATCTGGTGGACCCGGCGCAGCGATACACTCGTTCCTTGAACCCGGATCGCCGGGATCCGTTCGAAGGAGGTTCACCCGTGCAGCGCGAGACCGGCACCTTCAACGTCAAATCGGGCTTGGCGGAGATGTTGAAGGGCGGCGTGATCATGGACGTCA
>DASQTT010000094.1:0-22417 GCA_035641735.1 Actinomycetota bacterium
GAGCACGAGGACGGCGACGACCGCCACGACGATCCAGGGAGCGCTCATCGGCGCCTATCGTAGCCAGCGCCCTCCGGGCCGAGGCCGCCGGGGCCGGTCGACCGCTCGCCGATAGAGCTCCTCGAGCCGATCCACCACGACCGACCAGTCGTACTCGCGGGAGCGGGCACGACCGGCATCTCCCAGGCGCGACGCCAGGCCGGGCTCGGTGAGCACCCGGACCAACGCCTGGGCGAGGGCCTCCGGATCTCGAGGGGGCACCAGCAGGCCGTGGACGCCGTGCGTCACGACCTCGCGGTATCCGGGGATGTCGGATGCGACGACCGGGAGTCCGGCGGCCATCGCCTCGACGAGCGCGACCCCGAAGCTCTCCTGCCCGGTAGCCGGGGCGACGAAGACCTCCCCGGAAGCGTGGATCGGCGGGAGCCGGTCGTTCGGCACGGCGCCGAGCAGGTGGACTCGTGCCCGCGCCGACGAGCTCAGCAGACCGAGCGCTTCGCGGTCCGCACCGTCGCCCGCGACGATCAGGACCGCCTCCGGGATCTCGGTCACGACCTTCGCGAAGGCGGCGACCGCCACCGGGAAGCCCTTCTGCGGATCGAGTCGGTGCGCCCACACGATCCGCCGACCCACCGGCAGGTCCTCGGCGACCCGGCCGGGCGCGGCCCAGGCATCGACGTCCACGCCGTTCGGGACGATCTCGACGTCCGCCTCGGGGATCGAGCGTCGCAGGAACCGCGCCGCCGTCTCGGAGACCGCCACGCCCTCGGTGACCCTCCCCCACACCCGCCGGAGGACGGGTGCCGACATCTCCATCGCCCTCGATCGGTCCAGGTACGCGTGGACGGTGGCCACCACCGGCGCCCGCGACGCGAGCGTCGCGTACATCGACACGCTCGGAGCGAGGGGCTCGTGGACGTGGACGACGTCGGACGCCAGCTCCGCGACGGCCCTGCTGGTTCGCCCGTACGCCTGCGGCGCGATCGGGGCCACGGTGCCCCGATAGGGGACGCGGATCGGCCGCCCGACGATCCGGACCCAGGGCTCGGTCGACTCTGCCGCCCCCGGCGCCAGCACCCTGACGTCGTGGCCCCGTTCTCGCAGGCGAACGGCGAGCCGGCGAACATGAACCTGGACCCCGCCCGCCGCCTCCCAGGCGTACGGACAGACCAGCACGACCCTCACGCCGCGTCCCACCCCGGTTGGAACAGATGCCAGTCGGCGGGCGACGATGCGATCCCCCGCTCGAACGCCGAGGCGAGCGCACGCGTCAGCGCCACGACGTCCTCCTTGCGGCGTCCCGTCCGCTCGACCGAGACCTCGCCGAAGCTGAGCGACCATCCCTCGGGGGTCGTGACGATCGAGGCGGCGAGCAACGGCGCCCCCGACGACACCGACATCAGCGCCGGGCCGCTCGGCATCCGCCGTGTCCGCCCGAACATCTCCACCTCGACGCCCCCACCCGAGAGGTCCCGATCCGCGACGAGCGCGACGATCCGGTTGCGCTCGAGCTGGTGGGTGAGCTGCCGGCCGACGTGGTCGCTCGCCAGGTCGATGATCTCCATCCCGAGCCGGCGACGGTGCTCCAGGAACAGCTCGAAGAGCGGCTCCGGCCTCAGGTGCTCCGCCACCGAGACGACCGGCGCCAGCCGGATGCCCATCGCGCGTCCGCCGACGTCCCAGTTCCCCATGTGCGGCAGCCCGATCACGACCCCCTTGCCCTCGGCGAGCGCCTTCTCCACGAGCTCCAGGTTGTCGAAACGGAACGCCTCGACGACCCGATCGTCCGACCAGCCGAGGACGTGGAACGTGTCGAACCAGTAGCGAGCGTAGCGCGCGAAGGCGTCCTGGACGGAGGCGCGGACGAGCGGATCTGAGGCCGGGCGGCCGAGCACCAGCGCCTGGTTCTCCGTCACCGTGGCACGCATCCGCGGCGCGATCCGGTAGAGGAGCCGACCGGCCGCCTCGAACACGCGACGACCGCTCCGGGTCGGCAGCAGTGGGCAGAGGGCGACCATCAGACGGTACGTCCAGTAGGTGAACCGTCCGCCGAGCTCGGCGCGGAGGCTCACGCGGCCCGCTCCTCCTGCGCCACCTGCCCGGCTCGCACCAGCGCGGCGAGCCCGGACATGATCGCCACGGTCCAGATCGGCCACGTCCATCCGAGCAGCAGGTAGACGACGACGAGCGTGTACCGCGTCCCTCGCGTCACGTGTCGCTCCTCCACCGAGTAACCGAGCGCTGCCCCGCGGGCCCGCACGTAGCCGGCCACGAACGAGAGGCTCAGTGCCGCGATCGCGGCGACGGCCACCGGAGAGCCTTCGTCCTTCGCGACCCAGGCGATCGAGGCGAGGACGCCCGCGTCCCAGCCGCGATCGAGGAGGTCGTCGAGCATCCGGTCGGTCGGCCCGCCGGCGCCGTGGTTCGCCCGATGCCCTCCGAGCAGGAGCAGCGCCCCGGAGGCGCCGGCGGCGACACCGGCGAGCCGTGGTTCTCGGGCGATCACGAGCCACGCCGCACCCGCGGTGAGCGCGCCGCCGGCCACCAAGACCGATCGGGTGATCGCGGTGCCGGGCGGCTGGCGCTGGAACCTCAGCATGGTCCGCATCGCAGGTCGGGCGAGCCTAGCAACTCTGTAGGATTCCCCCTCCGCTCTCGAAGGCGCTTCCGGGGGGTTCGCTTGAAGACCTACGACGCGAAGGACATCCGCAACGTCCTGTTGGTCGGCCACGGTGGGTCCGGGAAGACGACGTTGCTCGAGGCGATGCTCTTCGCCTCCGGCGCGATTACTCGGATGGGGACGGTCGAGGACGGCAACACGGTCTCGGACCACGATCCCGACGAGCAGCGCCGCCAGATCTCGGTCTCGCTCGCGATGGCGCCGGTCGAGTGGAAGGGCACGAAGCTGAACGTCCTCGACGCGCCCGGCACGGCGGACTTCGTCGGGGACGTCCGGTCCGCCATCCGAGCCGCCGACGCCGTGATCATCGTGGTCTCGGCGGTCGACGGCGTCGAGGTCCAGACCGAGTACGCATGGGAGCTGGCGGTCCAGGAGGGCCTCCCCCGCGCGATCTTCGTGAACAAGCTCGACCGCGAACGCGCCGACTTCCAGTCCACGCTGGACCAGCTGGTCGCGTCCTTCGGGAACCAGGTCGCGCCGTTCGAGCTCCCGATCGGCGCCGAGCACGAGTTCGCCGGGATCGCCGACCTCCTGCACGAGAAGGCCGACCTCTATCCGTCGGGCCCGATCGCCGAGGAATCCGACTGGCCGGACGAGATCCATGCGGTGGCGGACCCGGCGCGAGAGAAGCTGATGGAGGCGGTCGCGGAATCCGACGACGCGCTGATCGAGAAGTACCTCGAGGAGGGAGCGTTGCCGGAGGCCGACATCATCCGCGGGTCGAAGGAGGGCTTCGCGAACGCTCGGGTCGCGCCGGTCTTCGTCGGGTCCGCCTCGAAGGCGATCGGGATCGACCGGCTGCTCGACTTCATCGTGGAGGAGTTCCCCTCGCCGCTCGACCGCGCGCCCGTCACGGTGATCGGCAAGGGCGGCGACGAGCAGTCGCGCACCTCGGACCCGAACGGCCCGCTGACCGCGTTCGTGTTCAAGACCGTCTCGGACCCGTTCGTCGGCCACATCACGATGTTCCGCGTGTTCAGCGGCAAGGTCCGGCCCGACTCCTCCGTCCACGACGCGACGCAGGGAACGGACGAGCGCATCGGCCAGCTCTTCGCGCTCAAGGGGAAGGACCACGAGAGCGTGCCGGAGGTCCCCGCGGGAGACATCGGGGCCGTCGCGAAGCTCCAGCACACGCACACCGGCGACACGTTCTCGACGAAGGACGACCCGGTGCAGCTGGGGTCCGTCGAGCTCCCCGAGCCGCTCCTCGCCTACGCGATCAGCCCGAAGACGAAGGGCGACGAGGACAAGCTCGCGACCGGTCTCGCCCGGCTCCGCGAAGAGGATCCGACGTTCCGGGTCTCACGGAACGAGGAGACGCACGAGACCGTGATCTACGGGATGGGCGAGGCGCACCTCGGCGTCCAGATGGAACGCCTGAAGGCGAAGTTCGGCGTGGAGGTCGAGGCGAAGCCGGCGAAGATCGCCTACCGCGAGACGATCCGGGGCAAGGGCAAGGCGCAGGGTCGCCACGTGAAGCAGAGCGGCGGCCACGGCCAGTACGCGGTGTGCGAGATCGAGGTGGAGCCGCTCCCGCGCGGGGAGGGCTTCGTCTACGAGGACAAGATCTTCGGCGGCGCGATCCCGCACCAGTTCATCCCCTCGATCGAGAAGGGCATCGTGAAGACGATGTCCGAAGGGGTCCTGTCCGGGAACCCGATGGTCGATATCAAGGTCACGCTCGTCGACGGCAAGTTCCACTCGGTGGACTCCTCCGACATGGCGTTCCAGATCGCGGGGTCCCTCGCGCTGAAGGAGGTCGTCGAGCAGGCCGGGGTGGCGCTCCTCGAACCGATCGTGCAGCTCGCGGTGACGGTGCCCGATGCCTTCACCGGCGACATCATGGGCGACCTCAACGCGAAGCGAGGCAAGATCCAGGGGATGGACCAGCTCGGCGGCGGAAAGCAGGTGATCAACGCGCTGGTGCCACAGGGCGAGGTCGCCCGCTACGTGATCGATCTGCGCTCGATGACCGGTGGCCGGGGCGCGTTCTCGATGACGTTCTCCCACTACGAGGAGATGCCGCAGCACCTCGCGCAGAAGGTGATCGACGAGTACCAACGCGCCCGCGAGGAAGCGCACAAGAAGTAGCCGTTACGGAGCGGCGTCGGCCAGGAACGGGAGGACGAGCTCCTCGAAGCGCTCCGGCTGGCGCAGGTTGATCACGTGGTCGGCGCCCTCCACCACGACCTTGCGGGAACCCATGATCTCGACGGCGAGGAAGTCGGCGCAGCGGCGCATGTCCGGCGGGTCGTGATCCGCCTCCAGGATCAGGGTCGGGACGTCGATCTCCTCCAGCCGATGGGCCGCGGGCGGATCGAGCCGCTCCTCGCCGCTCTCGTCCATCGTGATCTCGTGGAGGTTGTCGAAGGCGATCTCTCGGATCCTCGCCCCGCGCTCGTCGTCGGTCCCGAGCGGAGCCCAGATCTCCAATCGGAGATCCTGAGCGCGTTCCAGCTCTCCGGCCTCGACCGCCGCACGGATCGGCGCCTCTCGCTGAGCCCACCACTCCTCTTCTTCCTCGTTCTCCTGGAAGCCACCGACGGCCGACGCGACCAGCACGAGCGCCCACACCTGCTCCGGATGCACGAGGGCGTGGTCGAGCTCGATCCCGCCGCCCATCGAGCAGCCCACGAGCGCGGTGTGCACCACCTCGGCCGCCTCGAGCAGCGCGGCGAGGTCGTGCACGTGTGAGTACGAGGTGCCCGGCTCGGGTCGGCTGGACTTGCCGTAGCCGCGCACGTCGTAGCGCAGCACACGGAAGCCGGCGTCCTGGAAGGCCCGGAACTCGCGGTCCCACGTGCGCATGTCCCACAGACCGGGGTGGATCAGCGTCACGGTCGGTCCCTGGCCGGCGATCTCGTAGTGGAGCGAGGCACCGTCGGGCAGGTCGAGCATCGGCATCCGAGGAGCCTACCGACCGGTCGAGCGCGGCATCAGGCGGGCGCGAGCACGAGCGGGAACAGCGCGAGCAGCCAACTGGTGAGCGATCCGATCAGCAGGTACTCCGTCACCACGTCGATCGTGCGGGCCGGGGGGCCGGCGGCGCCGGGCTCGTTCCGCAGCCCGTTCAGCTCGGGATAGCGCAGGAGCCCCTTCGCGCCGATCACCAGGGCCGCCGCGGTCGCCTGGCCCGCCAGCCCCAGTCCGAAGATCAGCACCCGCTCCAGCGGGCCGATCACGCGACCGCCGCGGAGCCGTTGTTCGGCGTTCGAGAACCTGGTGCCCATCGCGGTGAGGACGAGTCGCACGATCGCGTTGCTCGTGGCGAAGAGCGTCGTGAGGATGCCGGCGACGAAGAGCGCCCGCTCCAGCGACGCGCCGGCCACGAGCGGGAACGGCAGCTGACGAACGCCGCGCGCGAGGAACGGATCGTCCCCGAAGCTCGAGACCGGCTCGGCTCCGAACAGCGACACGGCCGCGAACGACGCGAGGAGGAAGAGCAGCGCCGCGAGCGCCCGCAGCGGGGTGATCCGCGACGCGTCCCGCCGCAACACGATCCAGACGGCGATCGTGACGCCCGTCAGGAGCGTGAGGAGGAACAGCGTCGAGGCCGTCGCCCCGGACGCGACACCGAGGACGAACGGAACGACGACCCCGGTGGCGATCGCACCGATCGTCCTCGGACCGGCCTTCGGCTCGCCCGAGAGCCCGGCCACCAGGTCGGCCAGCCCGATCGAAAGGAGCCAGATGCCGACCGCGATCATGCGACCGTCTCCCGAAGCTCCGCCTGCGCGCGCCGGATCGCGTAGAGGCCGCCCCGGATCGCCCGCTGTGAGAGAGCGGACGCGCTGACCCCTTCGGCCTCCGCGATCCTCGTCAGCGGCTCGTCCGCGAGGAGCCCGAGCATCGCGGCCGCGTCGCGCGGATCCATCGCGGCCACCAGCTCGTCGCGACACTGGACGAACGCGTTGACCGCGGCAACGACGAACGGGCGCTCACCGCCGGCGTCGACCCACCGGGTCCGGACGCCCCTCGGTGACTCCTGCCGCTGGGACACGTCGCGCACGTGATCGACGGCCTCCCGGGCGGACCACCACGCCGGCCCGTCCTGATCGAACGGCGCGCGCGAGGCCTCGAACGTGACCACCGGGCCCGATCCGATCCCGAAACGCACGTCCACCTCCCCCAGCAACGCCAGCCGGACGACCAGCGTCGCCTCCAGCGCCGACACGAGGTCCGCGAAGAGCCCCTGGAACTCGTCGCCGATCGTAGGCGTCAGCGGCTGCGTCGGCGCCAGCCGATCGTTCGCTCGCGACAGCGCGTCGGCGACCAGCCGGCGCCGGCGTGCAGGGTCGGGGTGGCCTCTCGACCCCACGACGTCGCCCAGCAGCGCCACGATGTGCTCTCGACTCTCCACGACGTGAAGGATATGGCTTCACAGCGTTGATGTAAAGGCGACACCTTCACTTCAGTGGATCTGAAGGCTCGGGCTTCATCCGCCGCCGAAGAAACGAGGGGCGAGGCGCCGCGCGGTCTCCTCCACCATCTCCGGGAGCACCAAGGTCTGGCCCACGACCGGCATGAAGCTCGTATCCGCGCTCCACCGAGGCACGACGTGCCAATGCAGGTGATCGGGAACCCCGGCGCCGGCCACGCGCCCCAGGTTCATCCCGATGTTGAAGCCGTGCGGCGCGTACTCCTCACTCAGCGCCCGCACCGAGCGCTGTAGGAGCCGCTGGAGCCCCAAACTCTCGTCGTCGCCGAGGTCATCCAGGTCCCCGACGTGGCGGGTCGGGATCACGAGTACGTGCCCGGGGCTGTACGGGTACTTGTTCAGGACGACGTACGCGAGCTCATCCCGGGCGAGGACGCGTTCGGACTCCTCGCCGTCCCGGATCCGGCAGAAGATGCAGGCCGCATCGGCCGGCTCGTCCTTCGTGGTCTGGATGTACTCCATGCGCCACGGGCTCCAGAGCCGGTCCATCTAGAAGGTGCTCTGGGAGAGCGACCGGCTCCGCGCCTCCTCGACGAGGGTCGAGACGATCCGATCGAACGGGATGCCGGCGTGCTCGGCGCCCGAACGATCGCGGACGTTGAACGTGCCGGCCTCCAGGTCCCGGTCACCGACCACGACGACGTAGGGCGCCTTCACCAGCTGCGCGGCCCGGATCTTCTTCCCGACCGTCTCCTTCGTCTCGTCGACGTGGGCGCGCAGGCCGGCCGCCTTCGCGATCTCGGCGAGCTCGCGGCAGTTGGGAACGTGGCGGTCCGCGACCGGCACGAGCCGGAGCTGCTCCGGGGAGAGCCACAGCGGGAACGCGCCGCCGTAGTGCTCGATCAGGACCGCGCTGAACCGCTCGAGCGTCCCGAGGATCGCACGATGGATCATCACGGGTCGGTGCCGCTGGTTGTCATCGCCCGTGTACTCCATGTCGAAGCGTTCCGGCAGCGCGAAGTCGCACTGGACGGTGGTGAGCTGCCAGAGCCGGCCGATCGCATCGCGGAAGTGGAAGTCGACCTTGGGTCCGTAGAAGGCGCCCTCCCCCTCCGCGACCCGGTAGTCGAGTCCGCTCTTGTCCAGCGCCTTCGTGAGCGCCTCGGTTGCGCGCGCCGCGGTCGCTCCATCCACGATCGACTGATCCGCCGCGAGCGTCGAGAGCTCGACCACGGGCTCGCCGAAGCCGAACGTCCGATGGATCTCGAGGGTGAGGTCGAAGACCGCGAGGATCTCGTCGACCAGCTGGTCCGGTGTGCAGATGATGTGCGAGTCGTCCTGCGTCCCGCCGCGGATCCGCAGGAGCCCGTGGAGCGTGCCGGCCTTCTCGTGCCGGTAGATCGTCCCGAGCTCCGACAGTCGCATCGGTAGATCGCGGTAGCTCCGGACCTGCGACTTGTACACGAGCACGTGGAACGGACAGTTCATCGGCTTGACGTAGTAGTCGCCGGTGTCGGTCTGCATCGGCGGGTACATGTTCTCCGCGTACTTCTCCAGGTGACCGCTCGTCTCCCACAGGACCGAGCGAGCGATGTGTGGCGTGACGATCAGGTCGTAGCCGCGCTCGAGATGGAGGTCGCGGACCCAGTCCTCGAGCTGCTTGCGGAAGACCCCACCGCGTGCGTGCCAGATCCAGAGTCCGGGCCCGAGCGCGTCGGGGCTGGAGAAGAGGTCCAGCTCGCGACCCAGACGGCGGTGGTCGCGCTGCTCGGCCTCTTCCAGCCGCCGCAGGTGCGACTCGAGGTCCGCTTCGGTCGCCCACGCGGTCCCGTAGATCCGCGTGAGCATCGGGTTGGTCTCGATGCCGCGCCAGTAGGCCCCGGCGGTCGACGTGAGCGTGAACGCACCGAGCCGGCCGGTCGACGGCACGTGCGGTCCCTCGCAGAGATCGACCCAACCGTCGTTGCGGTAGAGCGAGACGGTGTCGCCGGGCGAGACCTCGCCCTCCGCCTGGCCGATCGACTCCACGATCTCGCGCTTGTACGGCTGATCCTCGAAGCGGGCCACCGCCTCGCTGCGCGCCACCTCCTCGCGAACGAACGCCTGATCCGCTTGCACGATCACCCGCATCCGATCCTCGATCGCGGAGAGATCGGCCTCGTGGACCGCCGATGGGACCTCCAGGTCGTAGTAGAAGCCGTCCTGGGTCGGCGGACCGATCGCATACTTCGTTCCCGGGAACAGGTCGCACACGGCCTGCGCCAGGACGTGGGCCGTCGAGTGGCGGATCACGTGCAGGCCGTCGTCGGAGGAGGGCTCGATCGCCTCGACCGACGCGTCGCTTCCCGGGACGAACGAGAGGTCGCGGAGGATGCCGCCGACCCGTGCGGCGACCGCGTCCGGTGACACGACCGAGCCGACCGGCTCCCCTTCGGGAAGCTCGACGGTGGTGCCGTTGGACATCGTCAGGCGCGGCATGGGCGCCATGATATCGGCGGGTCCAGGCGCGACGTGCCCAGGCTACTCGTAGGAGATCGCGTCGAGGACCCGGATGCGTGACGCGCGGATCGCCGGCGCGATCGAGGCGACGAGCCCGAGCAGTGCCGCGACGATCGCGAACACGACCAGGAGCCCCCACGGAACCGCGAACGCCGAGACGCCGAGGTCGGCGAGCGCCAGCTGCATGGCCCATCCGAAGAGGATCCCGATCGCGATCCCAAGGAGCGCGCCCAGCAGCGAGACGATCACGGCCTCGATCACGATCATCCACCCCAGCTGCCTCCGCTGCATCCCGACGGCGCGCAGGAGTCCGAGCTCGCGGATGCGCTCGTAGATCGAGAGCGCGAGGGTGTTCGCGATCCCGAACGACGAGATGATCACGGACAGCACCAGCAGCACGAGCACGATCCCGAAGACCTGGTCGATCAGCCGGTTCTGCTCCTCCTTGAACTGCGCCTGATCGTTGATCTCGATGTTCGGGAACTCGCCCGCGACCTCCTCGAGCACCGTCCTGGCTCGCTCCAGAGGCACGCCGTCTGCGCGCCGGACGAACACGAGGTAGTCGAGCTGCTCGGCGACGTGCTCCTCGTACTCGTCGAGGGACATCGTGTAGTCGCCCAGGAGGCGGTTGTCGGTGTAGATGCCGACGATCTCGAGGCGCTGCGTGCCGGTCCGAGCGAACGACACGGGGAGCTCGTCGCCCACCCCGAGATCGCGTGCGAGGGCGATGCCCTTGTACAGCAGGATCGTTTCCGGTCGGGCGAGCGCCGACGGGCTGCCCTCCTCCATCGGCACGCTCACCACCTGCTCGATCGTGGTCTCGTCGACGCCGGCGATGAACGTCAGGCCGCCGCCGATGCGAACTCCGGCCTGACGGAACGGCGACACCGCCGAGAACTCGTCCTGCTCGGACAGCTCGCGGGCGATGCTGGGGCTGAACGGCTGGAACCCCGACGCGCTCAGGATGAAGTCGGCTCGCAGCGTCTCGTCGAGCGTCTCGGAGGCCGACGCCTTCAGCGTCGTCATGAAGACCGAGACGAACACGACCAGTCCCAGCCCGATCATCAGGGCCGCGGCGGTGGAGGCCGTGCGTCGCGGGTTGCGCTTCGAGTTCTCCTGCCCGAGCCGACCCGTCATGCCGAGCCGCCGCGCCGGCCGCCCGATCGCGGCGGCCAGGGGCCGGGCGAAGAGCGGCGTCAGAACGGCGACGCCGATGAAGACGAGCATCGCGCCGCCGCCGACCACCGCGGCCGGCTGCGGAACGTCCGCGAACAAACCGACGGCCAGCAGACCCAGGCCGAGCACGGCCAGCACCCCGCCGACGATCGAACGGACGATGAGGGACGCGTGGACGCCGGTGCCTCCCTCCCGGAGCGCCTCGATCGGCGCGACGCGCGAAGCGCGTCGCGCCGGGAACACCGACGCCACGACGGTCACGACGACGCCGACCAAGAGCGCGGCGACGATCGTCGTCGGCCGGATCTCGAGCGGCGTCGGCGGCAGCTCCAACCCGATCGCCGCGAGCCCCTGCTTCAGGAGCACGGCGAGACCGATCCCAGCGGCGAGGCCGACCCCGGCCCCGATCAGCCCGATCACGAGGGACTCGAGGAGCACCGAGCCGAAGACCTGGCGCCGGCTGGCGCCCAGCGCCCGCAGCAACCCGAGCTCCCGGGTGCGCTGCGTGACCACGATGTTGAACGTGTTGAAGATCACGAACGCGCCGACGAAGAGCGCGACGAACGCGAAGACGAGCAGCGCCGTGCGCAGGAAGCCGAGGCCCTCGCGGACCTGTTCGGTCTGCTCGGCGGCCGCATCGGTCGCCGTGATCGCCTGGAAACCGTCGGGGAGCACCGCCTGGATCTGGCGGGCGACCGCTGCCGCCGACGCCCCATCCCGGGCGACCACGTAGATCTGGTCGAACTCGCCCTCGCGGTCGAACAAGCGCTGTGCCGCCTCGAGGTCGAAGGCCGCCACCGTCGCCCCGCCGATCGTCGTCCCCGAGGGCAACTCGATCACGCCGCTCAGGCGGTACGCATCGACGCCCACCGAGGTCACGATCCGGACCTCGTCGCCGACCTCCAGGCCCGCCTCCTGAACCGTGTCGGAGTCGATCACGACCTCGTCGCGCTCGCCCGGAGGCTCGCCGGTGAGCTCGAACGCGCTGACGTCCGGATCCCACGACGTGCCGATCGTGGGCGCGCCACCCCCCGAGATCACCTCGTCCGAGCGCGGATCGATCACCTGCGCGAAGCCGCCCACGCTCCCGTTCGCGGCGGCCACGTCCGGGATCGCCTCGACGTCCGGCAGGACCTCCTCGGGGATCGGGTCCCGCTCCTGCGCGCCGCCCCCGCCACCCCCCGCCCCGATGTCGTCGAACGCGTTCTCGGCCTGCACCACCACGTCGGTCCTGGCGAAGATGTCGCCGAAGAGATCGTCGAACGCGGCGAGCGCGGTGTCGGTGAGCACGAGCGTCCCCGAGACGAACCCGACGCCCAGGACGATCGCGATCGCCGTGAGGAGCAGTCGTAGCTTCCTGGCGAGGAGGCTCTTGAGCGCAGCGTGCCACATCGTCAGGTTTCCAGCGACTTCATCCGGTCGAGGACCCGCTCCGTCGTCGGCTCGCGCATCTCGTCGACGACCTGCCCGTCGGCCAGGAACACGATCCGGTCGGCATAGCTCGCCGCGACGGGGTCGTGGGTCACCATCACGATCGTCTGGCGGTGCTGGTCCACGGCGTCCCGGAGGAACACGAGGAGCTCCTGGGTGGACTTCGAGTCCAGGTTCCCGGTCGGCTCGTCGGCGAACACGATCTCGGGCTTCGACACGAGCGCCCGGGCGCCGGCGACGCGCTGCTGCTGGCCGCCGGAAAGCTCGGCCGGCAGGTGGTGCAGACGGTCGCGCAGACCGATCGTGTCGACGACCGTGTCGAACCAGGCGCGGTCGACGTCGCGTCCCGCGATATCGATCGGCAACGTGATGTTCTCCGCCGCGGTGAGCGTCGGAACGAGGTTGAAGGCCTGGAAGACGAAACCCACCCGGTCGCGCCGAAGCTGCGTGAGTGGCTTGTCCTTCAATACCGTGATCTCGGCATCCCCGATGAACACCTGACCGGACGTCGGCGTGTCCAACCCGGCGAGGCAGTGCAGGAGCGTCGACTTCCCGGATCCCGACGGGCCCATGATCGCGGTGAACTCGCCACGGATCAGGTCCGCCGAGATGCCTCGCAGCGCTTCCACCTTCGCGGCGCCTTCACCGTAGACCTTCCACAGGTCGACGGCGCGCGCCGCAGCGACTGGAGCATCGGTGAGCATCGGTCCCCCTCGGCATCGCGTGAAGCGACGGAGCTTACGTCAGGGATGTGAACGGGAGGTGACGAACGCCGACGCGCCGGAGATCAGTTCTTCGTGTGCCCGGGAGCCGTCGAGGCGTCGTCGTGGAAGCCGTACAGGCGCCGACCGGCGGCGGACATGCCGGCGAGCTCCGCCTCGGAGGGGATCCGTGGGCCCGTCTGCACCCGATCGTCACGCGGGCCGCGCCGTCCCCGGCGGCGGCGCGCGCCATCGGGGGCGCGAGGTGGCCTCGGCACGTACGCGTGGCGGACCTCCTTCGGCTTCCGGATCTCCACCGCCTCCGCAGCGGACATCTCGACCACGCGGTGGAGGACGGATTGGTCGACGGGTCCCGAGAGCATGTCCGGCTCGGGCTCGTCTCCCGGGTACGTCATCCCCGGATAGCGGAAGAAGATGCCCGCCTCCGCGTCCTTCAGGCGCCGTTCCTCTTCGTCCCGGCGCTCGAACTCCGCGGCGAAGCGATCCGCTCCCCACTGGGCCGCCTCCGACTGAGCGTCCCTGATCAGGAAGGCGTCGAAGCCTTCCTCGCTGGACGTGAGCATGGTGCTGGTATCGGCATGCAGGCACCCTGCACTTCAGTCCGGATCCGGTCCCTGTGCGTGAAGTCTCCCTCGGGCCCGCTACTTCCGCTGTGCGATCGTCATCCAGCCGGCCGGGTGACCGGGGTTGTGATGCTCGTCCACCTCGACCGATCCTTCGTCCGGAGGCCAGTTCGTGGTCAGGCCGTCGTAGAAATAGCCCTTCGCCTGCCAGGGGTTGCCCCCGTCGCCGACGAGCCGGGTCAGCAGCCGTTGCCCGGACGACTCCTCCCACTCGGCGATGAGGGCGAACCCGACGAGCACGGCGCCGTCCCTGGGCGGGATCGTGTCCAGTGCCAGCTGCATCGCTTGCTGCTCAGGTGATCCCATCTGGTGCCCCTTTCGGCACGGAACCGGGAAGAAGGGCTCGGATCACCCGACTAGGCGGCTCATACGAGCGCTGCGGTCACGAACAGCCTATCGCGCCTGGCCAGGACCGGTGCCGGCGTGTTGCAGCGACGGACGACTCGGCCGATACTTGCCGCCGAGAGGAGGAGCGTTCGCTCCGTGTTCGAGCACTCGGTGTCGTCGGGACCCAGGGCTGCCGTCGAAGCGCGCCGGTACGTGCGAGACCGCCTGGCCACGACGCTGAGGGCCTCGAAACTCGCCGACTGCGAGCTGATGACGAGTGAGCTCGTCACGAACGCCGTCCAGCACGCGCAGATCGACGCCGGAGCCTTCATCGGCCTCGACATCGCCGTGGAGCCGGCGACGGTCCACGTATCCGTCGTCGACTCGGGTGAGGGCTTCCACGCCCGCGAGGCGTTCCCCGACGTCGCCGGCGGCTGGGGGTTGATCCTCGTCGAACGGATGTCGGACCGATGGGGCATCCACGCGGGTGCCCCTCACAGCGTTTGGTTCGAGATCGACCGGTAGCGCCACTCGAACACGTGCTCGGTGGGCCTGCGCGTCGCTGGTAGTCTTGAAGTGCAACAACACGTCGTCTGGACCGTCGGCTCAAGCCTGACTGGCAGCCTCTCGACCCGAGAACGGGAGGCCCGCGTGGCCGACTTCCAGATCACCCCGGACGGTCACGGTTTCATCGTCTCCGGAGAGCTCGACATGTCGGTGGCGGCAGAGTTCGCCGGAGCGTTCGGAGAGATCCTCCACGTGGACGGCAAGGTGGCCGGTCCCATCTCGGTGGACATGAAGCAACTCAGGTTCATGGACTCATCGGGCCTGCAGACGATCCTCGCCGTGGCTCGGGCCGCGCCGGACACCTGCATCGTGCTCCACGGCGTCCACGATGAGGTTCAAAAGGTCGTCGATCTGACCGGGATCGACCGGCTCCGCAACCTTCACGTGATGCCGTGCACCGTCGGTGTCGAGCCCGTCCCGAGCTGAACGCACTCCTTCGACCCGGCCGCAACGAAGCCCGGCTCTCTGCGGCATCTCAGATCTCGAGACCGGGAAGACGCCTTTACAATTTCTGATGGCCGGCAGAGTGGTGGGCGCGGGAGGTTTTGAACCTCCGACCTCTTGCGTGTGAAGCAAGCGCTCTCCCACTGAGCTACGCGCCCGAGGTCGAAAAGCAAGCCTAGCAGAGGCCCCCAGTCAGCTCCCGGAGCGTTCCTCCTCGAGCTTCCCGTCGGCCATCGCCAGCACCCGGTCGAAGTGCTTGATCACGTCGCGGTTGTGCGTCGCCACGACGACCGCGGTGCCCGAGTCGGCGGCCCGGCGCAGGCCTGCGAACACCCGCTCTGCCGACGCCGTGTCCTGGTGACCCGTCGGCTCGTCGGCGAGCAGGACCTTCGACGGCACCGCGAGCGCACGGGCGATCGCCGTCCGCTGCTGCTCCCCTACCGACGTCTCCCGCGGGTACCGCGATCGCAGGTCGCCCAAGCCGAGCTGCGCGATCAGCTCCTCGATCACGTCCTCCCGATCCTCGAGCGACCCGGCGAGCCGCGCGGGGTAGGCGACGTTCTCCTCGACGGTGAGCTCCTCCATCAGTCCGAGCTTCTGCGGCACGACGGCGGCGTCGAACCACGGTGGGGCGGCCGGGTCCGCGCCGTCCGTCCAGACCACCTCGCCCTCGGTGGGCCGCTCCCATCCCGCGATCACGTTCAGCAGGGTCGTCTTCCCGGAGCCGGAGCGGCCGACGAGCCCGACGATCTCGCCGGGTCTCGCGTCGAAGCTGACCGACTCGACGGCGTGGACGACGTCGCCGGCGTGGTGCGGGAAGACCTTCGACACGCGACGGACGGACAGGACCGGCTCCTCGTCGAGCCGGAACCGCGCCGACGAGATGCGCTCGTCGCGTCCGATCGGGGCGGTCGCGGGCTGGGTTCCCCTCACGCGCCCGTGGTCGAGCTCGATCACCTCGTCGGCGAGCGACCGGACGGCACCGTCGTGCGTCGCCACCACGACCGTCACGCCCGACGACACGAGGGACCGAACCCCGTCCATCACGCGTCGCGCGGAATCGCTGTCGAGCTCGGCCGTCGGCTCGTCGGCCACGATCACCGACGACCCGCCGACGACCGCCTGCGCGAACGCCGCCCGTTGCTGCTCCCCGCCCGAGAGCTCGTCGGGCAGATGGTCGATCCTTCCGGCGACCCCCAGCGCGTCCAGGACGTCCCAGCCGTCACCGCCGGCGAGCCGCAGGTGCTCCCCGATCGTCAGGTTCGGCAGGAAGTTGTCCGACGGACGCTGGAACACGTAGCCGACCACGTCACGGCGGAGCCGCCGGAGCCCTCGCGAAGAGGCCCTCGCGACGTTCCGGCCGTCCACCCACACCTCGCCCGAGGTCGCGCGGTCGATGCCGGTCAAGACCCGCAGGAGCGAGGATTTCCCGCTCCCCGAAGGCCCCACGACGGCGGTCAGCGCGGCCGACGGGAACGTGAGCGAGACCCCGCGGAGCGCGTGCACCGCCCCGCTCGGCGTCCGGTACGTCTTGACGAGGTCGACGCAGCGGGCGGACGCCCGCTCATCCGGCAACGCGCAACACCTCCCCGAGGTCGGTGGCGGCCGCGCGCCGATGCACGGCCCAGCCGCCCAGCGCCGCGACCACGAGCAGCGCCACGGCCGTCCATCCGATAACGGCGAGCGGCGCGTCGAAGAGCGGCGACGGAGGGATCGTCTGCAACGGGTCGAGCAACGGGGACACGAGCGCCCCGGCGACGATGCCGAGCATCGCCCCCAGCAGGAACGAGGCCAGGACGATCGCGCTGAGCTCGAGCACCAGGGCGCGCATCGCCTGGCCGTCACGCATCCCCATGCGGATCGAGAGCACGTTCGACACCATCCGGGCTCGCTGCCGAGCCTGCAGGTACACGACGAGCACACCCACGACCAGCATGGCCGCCGCCAGCCCCAAGAGGTTCAGCATCGAGAAGGTGTCGATCGCCGCCTTGATGAACGGCACGTCTTTCACCTCCTCAGCCGTGAGCGTGCCCAGCGGGAACGCCTCGAGCTCCCCGACCGCGTCGACCACTTCGTCGGGATCGCCGGCGATCCAGTACTCCGTTCGAGCGTTCGAGCTCAGCAAAGGGTTGCTCTGCGGTTCGACCCGGGCCGTCAGCGAGGCCACGTCCACGACGATCACGGGGTCGTCCGACGACACGCCGGGGAACGCGATCGCCCGGCCGACCACCTCGATCGGGAGCTCCACCTGGGCGGTTCGGATCTCCGTCGGATCGCCGCCTCCCTGGACGAGGATCGCGGGCAGCGGCCCTTCGTCGGATGGAAGCCGCGCGACGAGGTCGGCGAGCGGTTCGTCGGCGAAGGAATCGTCCCAGTAGGCCGCTTCGGCGATCGTGGTGGCGTCGATGCCGACGATGTCGAACGGGACGTCTCCGGGGACCATGCGCCCCGCATACTTGAGGCGCGTCGCCCGCGTGAGGGGGAACGGGAACCGCTCCTGCTGCGGGGCTTCGTAGTCGATCTGCACCTGGACGTCGCTGCCGACGAAGACACCGGCTTTCGCGTCGACCGTGGTCCGGAGCGAGCGAACGAGCGTCTGCCCGTTGACGAAGACGCCCAGGCACAGTGCCGTGGCGCCGACGAGCAGGATCGTGAGACCGGGGAACGCTGCCAGCCGGTGGACGGCGAGATAGGACACCGGCGAGCGATCCCCGAGGTTCGACGCGCCGCGCCGGAGCGCGGTCACCAGCAGGCGGGCGATCAACGTGGCGAACCCGGCCACGAACAAGACGGGGAACAGCAGGAGGAGGGCGCTCGGCCGCTGGATATCGAGTCGCGTGTCCTCGATCAACGCGCCCCCGTTGCGCAAGCGGACCAGCACCCACAGGGCGGCGCCGATCGCGAGGAACTCCCACGGCACCCAGGCCAGCCGGCGGCGCAGCGCGTGGACCTCGAACGTCCGGATGAAGGAAACGGCCGAGACCACCGCGATCACGGCGAGGGAGGCGCCGCCCGCGGCCGCTGCCGCCGCGAACGACGCCGAGCGGGCCGACCCGGCTGCCGGCGCCGACGGCCCGAAGGCCGAGACCAACCACGATCCGAGTCCCAGTCCGGCCGCGGCGCCAGCCAGTGTCGGCAGGAACGACTCGAGCGTCGATCGCACCGCGAACCGCACCGGCCCCCATCCCCTGGCGTGCAGCAGCGCGGCCTCGGTCCGCCGCCCCGCCACGGCGAACGCCGCGGCCGCGGCGACCACGGCGCCGGCCACGCCGAGTCCCGCGATCAGCAGCAGTCGGAGCGGTCCCTCGACGGTGGCCGCGCGGCGCTCGACCTCCGTGAGGACGAGCGGCATCGCCGACCGGAACTCCGTGTCTCGCCGCCCGAAGAAGAACGTCCCGGCGATGAAATCCTGACCGCAGCAGGCGAACAGCCGCCCCGTGTCGGTGCTGCGGTCGGTCACGCGCTCGAGGGCGGCGGCGGCGTAGGCGCGCAGCTCGCGAGCCTCGTCGACGGTGAGCGGCAGGTCGTCGATCGGCGCGACCCAGCCGTAGTCGACGTCGGCGGTGGCCTCGGAGCCCGGCGGAACCTCGAGCTCGTCGGAGACGAAGAGCCGCTCCGTCAGGTGGAGGACATCGGCGGCTCCCATCAGGATGTACTGCGGCGGAGCGGGGCAATCGCCGCAGGGCTGGTAGATCTGCTCGCTCCACGGAGACCAGAACCCGGTCCTGGGCTCGGCGTAGAGGCTCTCGTACACGGCGCCGACTTCGATCGACGCCGTTCCGTCGAGCTCGATCTCATCTCCCGGACCGACGCCGAGGGGCTCGGCGATCAGGTCGGGAACGATCGCGCCCGCCGAGGCGGAGCCCGCCGTGATGTCGACGTGATCGGCCGCGTCGGTCACCGCGGCGAGCTGTCCCGCGACCGGCCCCGATGCCGGGGGGTCCTTCCCCGGACGGGTCACCGCCGCGGTCGCGCCGAACATGAACCGCACCGGCGATCCGAGGTGTGGCCCGGCCGACGCGAGCCGGCCGAAGGCATCGTCCAGCCGGTCGGCGAGCGGCTCGTTCGTCCCGCGCGCCTCCTCCCCCAGATGCACGTTCGTCACGCTGTAGAAGATCCCGGCGCCGTATCGCGAGACCGTCGGATCGCCGAGCTCCGATGCGAGCAGCTCGCCCTCGGACCGCGAGAGGAACAGGGGGTAGGCGGCCGCGACGAGCGAGAGGAGCACCGCGCCCAGAACGACCGACCCGAGCAGCCCTGGGTAGCGGAGCAGCGCGAACGGCGCCTTCCGCCACAGCGGCCCGCCCGCCGCGCTCCTCCGATGCGTGCCCCTCAGTCGCGCCTCCTGCCGGCCGACCTATCCATACGCATGCGACGAGGGATCGGTTCCCGCGCGCCGTCGGGCGGACGGACCGATGCTACGTCAGGCAGACCGCTCGGATCGTCGGTGACTTGACCCCGACCTCATCGCTGGTACCGTCCGCCCGGATGGGAGGGGGCCCGTCTCCAGTCGCGCGGCCGGACGGCCGATGCCATCCGACATGAGCGACACCTTCCACGTCGTCCCCATCGACGATTGGCTCGCGCACGAGGAGCGGTCCGACGAGTGCATCTGCGGCCCGCACGTCGAGTTCTTCCCCCGGGGCGTCGTCGTCGTCCATCACGCGTTGGACGGACGGCACGCGGAGGATCCGGTCTGGGCGCGCCGGCGCGCCGAGGAGGTCGCCTCCGCGGAATCGCTCGCGGTCGACGACCTCCTCGGTTGAGGCTCTCTCGCTAACCGCCGGGTGGCGGTGCCGGCGGACGCGGCGGCATCGTCGCCGTCGGCGTCGTCGTGACGCCGCTCTCGTCCCCGGTCCGGATCTCGCGCCGGACCTCCTCGGCTTGCTGCCGCGCGACCTCCCCGGCTCCCTGACTCTCCTGCCGGATCCGCGGAGCCTCCTCGTCGACCCGCGTCAGGGCTCGCTGCCAGCGCTCCCGCATCGGCTGGATGCCCCCGCCGCCGATCGCGACGATCCCGACACCGACGACCAGGGCGAGCATCGCGTAGAAGAGTCCGTTCACGATCTCAGGCGCGATGTTCACCTGGTTCAGCGCGGCCGCGATCCCGACCACCCAGATCGCGGCGGCCGCGACCACCGCCAGCATCCGTCCGTAGCTGAGGCCACCCAGCACCGACTCGATCAGGGTCTTGGCGGCGCTCGCCACGGCGGCCGTGATCACGACGATCACGACGGCGACGAAAAGGTTCGGCAGGAACGCGATGATCCCCGCCAGCAGGTCGCTGATCGGGTTCGGTCCGAAGAGTCCGAACGCGAGCTGCAGCACGAAGAGGAACGCGACGTAGAACACGATCCGAGCCAGGATCGAGCTCGCGTCGAGTCTCGATCGGGCGAGGGCCGTCCGGAGCCCGCCGCGCTCGACCACGCGGTCGAACCCGACGCGCTCGAGGATCCCGTCGAGCACCTTCTCCAACGCCTTCGCGAGGAAGTAGCCGATCCCGAGGATCAGCAGGAACCCCACCAGCTTGGGGACGAACGTGAGGATCGAATCCCAGGCGCTTTCGACGCCGCCTTCGAGGTCGATCGCAGCGAGCACTTCCATATCGGTCTCCTCTCGTATGCCGCCGGACGGCTCCCATGGGCGGTACCCAGCCCGTTCGGGCTGTAATCCCGGGCGAAGGGACGACTGTCACGTTCCGCGAGAGAGACGAGGATGGTCTGATGCACGAGGTGCCCGTCACGGCTCGCGAGATCGAGCACCTCGAGGGATCGGCGAGAGCCGAGGATCTCGTCCGGTTCCGGACGATCGCGGCCGAGGTGGCGCCGCTGATGCACGGCCACACGATGTGGCACGTCAACTCGACGGACGCGGGTGGAGGGGTCGCCGAGCTCCTCCATCAGGTCCTCGGCTACCTGATCGACAGCGGCATCGGCTGCCGTTGGGCGGTGGTGGAGGGCGACGCTCCGTTCTTCCACATCACCAAGCGCATCCACAACCGCCTCCACGGTTCTCCCGGCGACGGCGGCGATCTCGGGCCCGCCGAACGCGATGCGTATCACGACGTCCTGCGGCGGGAGGTCGAAGCGCTCTCGAGGTTCACGCGATCGGGCGACGTGGCGGTGCTCCACGACCCGCAGACGGCCGGACTCGTCGCGCCGCTTCGCGCCGCCGGGCTCACCGTCGTGTGGACGTGCCACGTCGGCGTCGACGAGCCGAACGAGCTCGCCCGCTCCGCGTGGGAGTTCCTCCTTCCCGACGTCAAGCCGGCCGACGCCTACGTGTTCTCGCGCCACGCCTACCGGTGGGCGGGCCTCCACGAGGCGAAGACACGGATCATCCCGCCCTGCATCGACCCGACGTCCGCGAAGAACGCGCCGATCGCGCCGCCGGATGTCCGCGGCATCCTCGAGCTCGCCGGGATCTTCGCGGGGTTCGATCCGTGCGACGAAGTGGTCGTGGAGCTCCCCTGGATCGGCAACGTCGGCGTCGACCGCCGCGCGGAGGTGATCGAGGACGCTCCCGCGCCTGCCGACCAGCCGCTCGTCGTGCAGATCTCCCGATGGGACCGGCTGAAGGACCACGAGGGGGTCCTTCGCGGCTTCGCCGACCACGTACCGCTCACCCTCGATGCCCATCTCCTGTTGGCCGGCCCCGCGCCCGCGAGCGTCTCCGACGATCCCGAGGGCGTCGAGGTGTTCCAGGAGGTGGTCGAGGCGTGGAAGGGAACCCCGCCCGACCGGCGCGAGCGGATCCACCTCCTCAACCTCCCCGTCGAGGACCGGACGGAGAACGCCCTGATCGTGAACGCGCTCCAACGGGAGGCAGACGTCGTGGTGCAGAAGAGCCTCGCCGAGGGGTTCGGGCTCACGGTCGCCGAGGCGATGTGGAAGGCGGCCCCGCTCGTCGGTAGCCGCGTCGGAGGGATCCGGGACCAGATCAGGGACGGCCGCAGCGGACTGCTGGTCGAGCCGAACGATCTCGAGGGGCTCGGGAACGCGATCGCGTCACTGATCGCCGACAGCGCGTTCGCGCGTGCGATGGGCCACGCCGCCCGGGATCGCATACGTGAGCGGTACCTCCCGCCGCACTTCCTGGGCGGGCACCTCGCATTGGTCGGCTCGATCCTCGCGATGAAGGGGTGAGCCGGCGGACCTCGATCAACCGGCGTGAACGCGCCGCGCGGCGAGGTGCGATCGCCCGGCGAGCAGCGCACACCCGTATAGGACGGCGACGACGATCAAGAGCGCGCGGTAGCCGGTCACCAGGGCCGCGTACTCGAGGACACCGCCGACGATCGCACCGAGCAGGTTCGTCCCGAACGCCACCGCGGAGGAGCCGACGTCCCGGAACCGGTCGGCGAAGATCAGGTTCGCGATGAACACCGGTGTGAACCCAAGCGCCACCGCGACCAGCAGCCGCGGCACGAACGGGAGGCCGAGCAGCGCTTCCGGTGGCACGGCCCAAGCGACGGCGACGGCCGCGAAGAGCGGCGCGTAGAGCGTCGACGGCCGCCGGAAACGCACGCGTCTGGAGACCTCGATCGCGAGATAGACCGAGACCAGGATGC
>DASQTT010000095.1:0-4635 GCA_035641735.1 Actinomycetota bacterium
GAGCACGAGCGTGTAGACGCCGAGCACCGCCGCCACTCCCTCCACGGTGGTGTCGAGCTCGACCAGGATCTCCGGCAGCGCCAGCGTCACGACCGAGGCATCGGCGAGCGCCAGCCCGACCGCCGCTGCGATGAGGACGCGCGCCGGGCTCACACCGTCTCCTAAAGCCGCCCGTGGCGGAGCGGCTGGTCCTCCTCGTCAGGGGTCACCGAGCCCTCGGGCTCGACGTGGATCAAGACGTCCGAGTCCGGAAGCGCGTCCTCGATCGCGTGGCGCAGCTTGTGTGCGATCGCGTGGGCGCGCTCCAGGGTGGTCCCGGACTCGAACTGGACGTGGAGGTCGATGTGATGGTGGCTCCCGGAGTGGCGGGCGCGGAGCTTGTGGTAGCCGACGACCTCGGCGGTGCGCGCGGAGGCGATCGCCTCCTCGATCCGGTCCAGCTCCTCGGGCGGCGGCGCCTCGTCCACGAGCACGCGGGAGGAACGGCTGAGGATGCGGATGCCGGCGACGACGATCGCCACCGCGATCACCAGGGCCGTGATCGCGTCGAATGCGATCACGCCGGTCACCTCGACGAAGCCCAAGCCGACCAGGAGGCCCGCCGAGGTCATCGCGTCGGTCCGCAGGTGCGCGGCGTCCCCCTCGAGCGCCGGGGACTGGAGCTCGCGGGCCCGCCGGAAGAGAAACGTGGAGACGCCGACGTTGGCCAGGGTGGAGACGGCCGCGACGGCGATGGCCACCCAGATCACGTCGATCTCCCCGGGGGGATCGACCAGGCGGCGGGTGGCCTCGAAGATGATGATCCCCGCTCCGATCACGATCAGCATTCCCTCGATCACGGCGGCGAGGTTCTCGACCCGCTCGTGTCCGTAGGGGTGATCGGCGTCGGCCGGCTCCGCCGCCTTTCGCACCGAGATGAAGGCGATCACGGAGGCCACCAGGTCGATCGACGAATGGACGGCCTCGGTGATGATCGCGATCGAGCCCGTGATCGCCCCGGCCGCGACCTTGAGCGCGATCAGCACTGAGTTGGAGACGATCGAGAGCCCGGCGGCACCGGACTTCGACTGCAACATGCCCGGCGGACGTCGGAGGCTCGGGCGCACGCTCACTGGTCCGGCTCCCGGGCCAGGAACCGGGCGAGGGCCCGCGCCGCGCGGCCGCGGTGGCTGATCGCGTGCTTCTCGTCCGGGGTCAGCTCCGCCATCGTGCGCTCGTCGGCCGGACCGGTGTCGGCGGGGACGAAGGCCGGGTCGTAGCCGAACCCTCCCTCCCCGCGCGGCTCGCGCGCCAACGTCCCCTCGCAATGGCCCTCGAACATCCGCTCGCGCCCCTCGCCGTCGACGTAGGCGATCACGCAGACGTAGGCGACGCTGCGGTCGGCGGCCCCTTCCAGCTCGCGCAGGAGCAGATCGAGGTTCTCTTCGTCGGTGGCGCTCGAGCCCGCGAAACGTGCGGAGCGCACCCCGGGCGCCCCGCCGAGCGCCCGCGCCTCGATCCCCGAATCGTCGGCGATCGCCGCCGTCCGGGCCTCCCGCTGCGCCGCCCGGGCCTTGATCAGAGCGTTGTCGGCGAACGTGTCCCCGTCCTCGGGCGGCAGCTCGATCCCGGGCGGCAGGGGCTCGAGCTTCACGTCGGTGAGGATTTCGCCCAGCTCGCGGAGCTTGTGCTCGTTGCGTGTCGCCACGACGAGCCTCTTCCTACCCATCAGCCGCTGGGCAACCCGCCCGTGGCGCGCTCCTGCGCCTCGCGGAGCCGCGAGATCCCGTGCTCGGCGAGCCCGAGCAGATCGTCGAGCGAGGCACGTTCGAGCGGGGTGCGCTCCGCGGTGGCCTGGACCTCGATCAGTCCCCCGGCACCCGTCATCACGACGTTGGCGTCGACCTCGGCCTCCGAGTCCTCCGAGTAGTCGAGGTCGCACAGCGCGGTCCCGTCCACCATCCCCACGCTGACCGCGGCGACCGAGCCGGTGAGCGGCAGGGCATCGAGCTGGCCGGCCGAGACGAGTCCCTGGAGCGCGAGCTGGAGCGCGACATAGCCGCCCGTGATCGCCGCGCAGCGGGTGCCACCGTCGGCCTGGAGCACGTCGCAGTCCACGTACACGCTGCGCTCGCCGAGCGCGCGCATGTCGACGACGCTGCGCAGCGAGCGCCCGATCAGACGCTGGATCTCCACCCCGCGGCCGTCCTGGCGCCCGCGGCTCACGTCGCGCTGCTTGCGCTCCCCGGTGGAGGCGGGGAGCATCGCGTACTCCGCGGTCACCCATCCCCGCCCCCGGCCCTCGAGCCAGCGCGGGACCGAGTCGGTGAGGGAAGCGGTGCAGATCACGCGCGTCTCGCCCTGCGAGAACAGCGCAGAGCCCGAGGCGGTGCGGACGAACCCGGGCTCGATCCCGACCGGCCGCAGGTCGCCCGGCGCGCGGTCGTAGCTGCGGCTGCGCGACATCGCGATGAGTGTCTCAGACGCCGTACGTCGGGTTCGTCCTCCGCGCGGACGAGGGAGGGGTCGTCCTCGAGGAGGACGCTGCCGTGGTCGGGATCGCCCTGGGGGCGACCCCGAGGTTCGCCCCCGCGGACGACGACAGAAGGGAGTCCCGACGGCACGCTTGGTCGCGACGAAAAACACCGCGTCCGGCCCGCCGGACGCCGACCAAGGAGCGACCATGGCATACGCAGGACAGGTGATCGAGAACCCCCTCAGCGGTGAGCGGATCACGTTCCGCCAGACCGCGGCCGACACGGACGGCGAGCTGCTCGCGATCGACCTCGACCTCAACCCGGATGGCCACGTGCCAGGCATGCACGTCCACCCGATCCAGGAGGAGCGCTTCGAGGTCACCAAGGGCACGATGCGCTTCAAGATGGGCGCGAAGAAGGTGACCGCCAAGCCCGGCGACGTCGTCGTCGTGCCGCCCGGCGTGCGCCACAAGTTCGCGAACGCGGGAGGCGAAGAGGCTCACGCGCGCGTCGAGGTCCGCCCGGCGCTCAGGATGGAGGAGCTGTTCGAGACCACGACCGCGCTGGCGCACGAAGGACGCACCACACGCAAGGGACTGCCGAAGCCGCTCGACCTGGCGCTGTTCGTTCGCGAGTTCGAGCAGGAGGTACAGGGCGCGTTCCCGCCCGTATGGATCCAGCGCGCGGCGCTCGCGCCGCTCGCGTGGCTCGCGAGGAAGCGCGGCCACGCCGCCCGCTACCGGTCCGAGCCAGCGATCGCCTGATCGCGCGGCGGCCGGGACTTTGGGGTGAGCCCGCCGGAGTTTCCGGCGGGCTCACTATTTCCCTTGCGGGGATGAACTCGCGGGTCTATCGTCGAAACGCTGGTGACGCTGAGAGTCCCTGCGTGGTTCCTCATCGGACTTGCCGCCATCATCGTTGCGGGAGCGGCTGCGGCCGGAGCCCGGTACGGGTTCATCCTCGACAAGGGGCCATCTGACGCGGACCGCACCGCGCGGCAGGAGGCGGAGAAGGAGCCCGGGACGGGAGCCGACCTCAGGACTACCGGCGAGGAATGCGCGCGTCAGCTCGGCGTTCTTCTGCGGGAGCTCGAGGACCTGAGGAGTCGCATTCGTCGGGTCGGGTTGAGCTATGCCGAGTACGTTCAAACGGCCATGGACGTGAGCTCCGCCTACGGCCAGGCCTCCGTCCGCCAACTCGAACGCGACTGTGCGTTCAGCCTCGACATCTACGCGCAGGACGCCCTGGACGCCTTCATCGAGGCGGGGGACGTCTGGAGCCACTGCACCGTCGACGTCAACTGCGACCTTGACTCGATCGACCCTGAGCTCCAAGCCCACCGGAAGGACGCTGCGGCTGCAATCCGACAGACCGAGGCGAATCGGAACGGGAGATGATCCACGTCGAATGAGCGGGAAGGCGCATCGCTACGAGGTCACGGTCGTGTGGACCGGAAACCGGGGTGAGGGCACGGCAACGTACCGCGCCTACGCGCGGGACCACGAGGTCAGGGCTGACGGACGCCCGGCGATCCCCGGCTCGTCGGATCCAGTGTTCCGCGGTGACGCCGCGCGCTGGAACCCGGAGCAGCTCCTCGTGGCGTCGCTCAGCGAGTGCCATCTGCTCGAGTACCTGCACCTGTGTGCCGTCTCGAGAGTCGTCGTGGTCGCCTACGAGGACCATCCGGAGGGCGTGATGACCGAGACGGAGGACGGCGGTGGACACTTCACCGAGGTCACGCTGCGGCCTGTGGTCACCGTGGCCGACGCTTCGATGACAGACGCCGCACGCGAGCTGCACGGCCGGGCACACGAACTCTGCTTCATCGCGAGCTCGGTCAACTTCCCGGTCCGGCACGAGCCGGAGGTCCGCGTCTCTTAGCGCCGCGCCTTACTGCCTAAGGCCCGACGCGCCGGAAGAAAACGCTGGAGGGATCGCTCCCGTGCGGCTGGGAGAAGAACGGCGTGAAGTCGTTGCCCGCCGATGCCAGGCCCTCGTAGTCGCCGGTGAAGAACCCCCGCGCGTCCGGCGCCTGGCGCATGTCGAAGGACGCGTCGGTGAGCCGGATCTCGTTCCCCCAGTTGGCGCGATCCGCGCACGCCGTGGGCGTCGTGGGGTGACAGTGGACGACGAAGTAGTCCGTCTTCAGGTCGGCCGCTGGTGTGTTGTTGCGGAAGTC
>DASQTT010000096.1:0-2259 GCA_035641735.1 Actinomycetota bacterium
CCGCCCTTTCCCGCAGCGCGCCGCCGCGGTCGGCCGTCGACGGCCACCAAATCCGGTCGCCGATCAGCTCAACCGCGGCGGGGACCATGATCGTGCGGACGATGAACGTGTCTAGCAGGATCCCGAGCGCGACCATGAACCCGAGGTCGAACGTGTAGGTGACCGGCAGCGTCATCAGGACCGAGAACGTGCCTGCGAGGATGATCCCGGCGCTCGTGATTACGGGCCCCGTGGCCGCCAGCGCGCGCAGCATTCCCTCGCGGGTGCCGTGGCGGCGCGCCTCCTCGCGCACCCGGGCCATCAGGAAGATCGTGTAGTCGATCCCGAGCGCAACCAGGAAGATGAACGCGAAGGTCGGAAGCGAGGCGTCGACCCCGGGGTCCCCGACCACGTAGCGGATGAACAGCATCGAGAGCCCCAGCGTGCACAGGAACGACAGGATCACGCTGGCGATCAGGACGATCGGGGCGAGCAACGACCACAGGAGCAGCGCGAGGATGACCGCGATCACCGCGAGGGCGATCGGCACGATCAAACGCAGGTCGCTGTTGATCGCCTTGTCGTAGTCGTACTGGATCGCGCTCCCGCCGCCGACCAGACCGGTCACCCCGGGGCCGAGGTCGGCGACGGCGTCGCGGATCCGCGGCACGACGTCGAAGGTCGATTGCACGTACGGATCACCCTCGAGGATCACGTCGATCGACGCGATCTGGCCGTTCTCCGATCTCAGCCCGGTGGGCGTCGCCCTCGCCACACCGTCGACGGCGTCCACCCTCTGCCCCGCCGCGGCGACGTCCTGGCGAGTCACGGGTCCATCGGAGCGCTCGACCAGCACCGTGGTCGGCGCCAGGGTCCCGGCCGGGAACGATCGACCCAGCACGTCGAAGCCCTCGACGCTGTCCACCGACTTCTTGAAGAAATTCGTGGTGCTGTAGTCGACCTTGTACGCGAGCAGGCCAAGCGCACCTGCGCCGAAGACCGCCACGGTCACGGCAAGGGCGAGGGCCGGGCGCTCCAGGACCCTGTCCCCGATCCGTCGCCACACGCCCTGTCGGGCGATCGACGGGTGGTCGGGATCGTATTCGACCAGCGTGCGACGCGGCCAGAACCCCGTTCGCCCGAAGATCGTGAGCAGCGCGGGGAGCAGGGTGAGGCCGGCGACGAACGCGCACGCGACTCCGATCGCGGCCACGGGGCCCAGCGAGTTGGTCAGGCCGGTGTCGGCCAGGACGAGCACGAGCATCGCCAACGCCACGGTGAGACCGCTGGCGAGGATCGTCGTCCCGGTCCGGCTCAACGCGCGATGCATCGCGTCGTGCTTGTCCTCGGTACGGCGCAGCTCCTCCCGATAACGGGAGACGAGTAAGAGGCTGTAGTCGGTGCCCACCCCGAACATGAGCACCACCAGGATCGTTGTTCCGTTCGATGAGACCGAGGCGCCGGACTTGGCGTACAGGTAGACGAAGGCCGTTGCCACCGTGTAGGAGAGGAAGACGACGATCAGCGGCGTGAGCGCGACCAGCACCGCGCGATAGATCAACCCGAGCAGGATGAGGACGAGCAGGACGGTCGCGCCAAGCAACTTGGTGTCGAGATCGCCGAACACCTCCTCGGCGTCGGCGGAGAAGCCGATGTCGCCCGTGAGCAGGATCCGCATCCCGCCGGTCTCCTCGCCGGTGATGTCGCGAACCGCCTTGCCCCAGTCGGCCGACTCGTCGAAATTGGTCGGGACGGTGAGCACGGTGTAGGCCACGTCGCCATTGGGGGAGACGAGATCCGAAGGAGCGCCGGGGGTGAAGGGGACGGACGGCGGCCGGGTCAGCGGCACCTCGTCATTCGCCCGCTGGATCTCCTGGGCGTCGGCGGCGATCTTCCGCTCGTCGCCCGAGTTGAGCCCGTCGGGATTCTCGTAGACGATCAGGCCTTGGGTGGTCTCGCCGCTGGAGAACTCGTCGTCGAGGATCTCGACGACCTCGGTGGACTCCGCGCGCTGGGGCAGGTAGGAGGCCGTGTCGTCGGTGGTCTCGTCCGCGAGCTTCGCGCCGACCGGGAACAACCCGACGAACACGATCACCCACAGGACCAGGACCAGCCACTTGGTGCGGCGTCCGGTGACGAACGAGGCGAGCGCTCTCACGAGCGCGCAGAGTAACTACTCGGAGCTACGGCTGGCCTGGCGTCAGCGGGACCTCGAAGCGCAGCGCCTCGAGCGCGGCAGAGTCGGGCACGTCGGTCGTGCCGGCGACACGCGCGCCGGCC
>DASQTT010000097.1:0-2152 GCA_035641735.1 Actinomycetota bacterium
CTCCTGACGGCGCTCCGTCTCCCGCCAGCCCGTCGCCAGCAGGTGCTGGAGCCGCGAGGCGGCCGTCTTCCGGAGCTTGTCTCCGCCCGGCACGCGGACGAAGAGGCGTTCGTGGAGGACCTGCTTGTAGTCGGGCATCGAGCGGACAGGGTAACAGGGCCCGGCGAGCCTCCCGGTGCGTCTACAGCGGCCTCTCGGCACCGCCGATAGCTGCAGATATGGATGCGCAGGCCCGTCCGACGCCGCGCGTGGACACGGCGGCCGACCTCGTCACGTCCGGGAGCGTCCCGGGGGCCGAGGCGCTGTCGGCCGCGCTCCTGGATGCCGGCGAGCGACTCGGCGCCGACCGCGTCTACGTCTTCGAGAACGTCCGCGACGCCGACGGCCGGCTCTGGATGAACCTCGCCGCCGAGTGGGTGGGTGAGGGCGTCCCGCACCTCTTCAAGGACCCGGGGACGAAGCTGCACCCTTACTCATCCGACTTCACCCGATGGATCGAGGTGCTCGGCGGGGGTGGGACGGTGGCCGCGCACGTGGTCGACCTTCCCGATCCGGAGCGACGCATCCTCGCCGCCGAGGGGACGGCGTCGATCGCGGCGGTCCCGATCCGACTCGACGACGGATGGTGGGGGTACGTGGCGGCCGACGACTGCGCCGGGGGCCGGGCCTGGACGCAGGGAGAGGTCGAGGTGCTAGAGGGTCTGGCGGCGACGGTCGCCGAGTGGGTAGCCCGGAGCCGACGCCTGTCGAAGGAGCAGATGCTCGGTGACCGGCACCGCGCGATCGTCGAGCACGCGCCGGTCGTCACCTACATCGACGCCCTCGACGACGGCGCCTCGACGTTGTTCATCAGCCCCCAGGTGCAGGAGCTGACCGGCTACTCCGTGGAGGAGTGGACCGGCGACCCAGACCTGTGGCTGCGCATCGTCCATCCGGAGGATCGCCCGCGGGCCGTCGCCGAGAACCAGCGGCACAACGAGACCGGGGAGTCGTTCTCCCTCGACTACAGGATCTACCGGAGGGACGGCCGGGTGGTCTGGATCCACGACGAGGCGAAGATCGTCCGCGACGACCGGGGGCTCCCGACGTTCTCGATCGGAGCGATCGTCGACGTCACGGAGATCAAGCGGGCCGAGGAGCGCGTCGCCTTCCTCGCGTATCACGACGAGCTCACCGGTATGCCGAGCCGCGTGATGTTCGAGGAGCTCCTCGACCTGGCGATCGGTCGCGCCGACCGGCACGAGGGCTCCGTCGCGGTCGTCTGCGTGGATCTCGACGACTTCCGGCTCGTGAACGACTCCCTCGGCCGGCTGGCCGGTGACGAGCTCCTGCGGCTCGTCGCCGATCGCCTCCGAGGCGCGACCCGCGAGACCGATCTCGTCGCGCGGCGATCCGCGGACACGTTCCTGCTGCTGCTCTCCGACCTCGAACGGGACGGTGAGGACGTCGAGGCGGCGGTCGCCCGCGCGGAGTCGGCCGCGCAGCGGATCATCGATGCGCTGGCGCCGCCGTTCCGCGCGGGCGGAACGGAGCTCTACGTCTCGGCGTCGATCGGGATCAGCCTCTATCCGAAGGACGGCGAGGAGGCGGGCGTCCTCCTGCGCAACGCCGAAGCGGCGATGATGGAGTCCAAGAAGGGCGGCCACGCCTACGTCGTGTCGAACCGTGGGGCGCTCGACTCGTCGGCGAAGCTGCGGTTCGTCACCCGGCTGCGCAAGGCGGTGGACAGCCAGCGGTGGACGCTCTACTACCAGCCGATCCTGGACCTCGAGACCGAGCGGATGGAAGGCGTGGAGGCGCTGATCCGCTGGATCGAGCCGGACGGGACGATGGTGCCGCCGGTCGAGTTCATCCCGCTCGCCGAGGAGCTCGGCCTGATCGAGGCGATCGGGGACTGGGTCGTTCGGGAGATCGTGTACCAGGCGCAGGCCTGGCGGGAGCTCGACATGGACCTCGCGATCAGCTTCAACCTCTCGCCGAGGCAGTTCTGGCAGCCCGACCTGGCGAAGGGGATCATGCACCGCATCCGCGAGGGCGGGATCGATCCTTCGAAGCTCGTGGTCGAGGTGACGGAGTCCTCGGCGATGACCGATCCGGATCGTGCGCAGGCGATCCTCGAGGATCTGCACGCCGGCGGCCTGCGGATCGCGAT
>DASQTT010000098.1:0-2737 GCA_035641735.1 Actinomycetota bacterium
GTCTTCCAGGGCATGTGGAAGACGATCGGCGAGAACATCGCGAACTACCGCAACTACCCCCGGATCGTCGGCGAGACGGGCGGCAAGGACTTCATCGTCGCGCATCCGTCGGCGAACGTGGATGCCCTCGCGACGGCGATCCTCCGCGGCTCGTTCGAGTACCAGGGGCAGAAGTGCTCGGCGGCTTCGCGAATCTATGCGCCGTCGAACGTGTGGCCGGAGCTGCGCGAGCGGCTCGTGAAGGAGGTCTCGACGATCCGGATGGGCGACGTCGCCGACTTCACGAACTACATGGGCGCGGTCATCGACGAGAAGGCTTGGAAGGGACACAAGGAGGCGATCGACTCGGCGTCGGACAACGCGGCCGAGGTCGTCGTCGGGGGCGGTGCGGACGACAGCGAGGGGTATTTCATCCAGCCCACGGTGCTCGAGACCCGTGACCCCGCGTCCCGCTTGATGCGCGAGGAGCTCTTCGGCCCGATCGTCACGACGTACGTCTATCCCGAGAACAAGTGGGACGAGACGCTCGAGCTCGTCGACGACAACCCGTACGCGCTCACCGGTGCGGTCTTCTCGGAGGATCGCGCGGCTATCGACCAGGCCGGGGAGCGGCTGCGCTACACGGCCGGAAACTTCTACGTGAACGACAAGCCGACCGGCGCGGTCGTGGGCCAGCAGCCGTTCGGCGGCGCACGCGGCTCGGGGACGAACGACAAGGCCGGCTCGATGTGGAACCTGATCCGCTGGGTCAGCCCGCGGACGATCAAGGAAACGTTCGTCCCACCGCGCGACTATCGCTACCCGTTCATGGCGCCGGATTCGACGGACGGCGCCGGCCCGTCCGATCGTCCTTAACCGGCGCTGAACAACCGGCGGACGGGCAAGGCGTCTAAGTCGTCGATGGGCCGCCTGGTCGTCCTGGTCACTGCGGCGGCCCTCCTCCCCTTTACAGCGGCGGCAATCGCAGCGCGGATCGACGGGTCGCCCCGCGCGGACCTCCTCCGCGGTGGGCCGTCGGCCGACCGAATCGACGGCCGCGGCGGAAGCGACAGGATCAAGGTCGACGGCGGCGGGAGGGACAGCGTGCGCTGCGGGCCCGGCCGCTTCGACCTCGTCAACGCCGACATCTCCGATCGCGTCGCCTCGGACTGCGAGACGGTCGCACGAGTGATCGCTCGTGATTCGTATCGGGCGCCGGCGCAGCACGCGACGATCGTCGAGCCTGACTCCCTCTCGTGGGGTCGGACGATCGTCGTGGCATACCAGTCCGGCCGGTTCCGCGACGGCGGCGCCGTCAACACCGGGTGGGCGACGTCGCGGGACAGCGGGCGCACGTGGCGAAGCGGCACCCTCCCCGCGCTGACTGTGAGCTCGCGTCCCGCCGGACGCTGGCAGCGCGCCAGCGACCCCGTGGTCGCCTACGACGCAGCACATGGAAGCTGGCTGATCGCCTCCCTCGCGTTGAGCGCGGGGCAGGCGGCGGCGATCGTCGTCAGCCGCTCCCCGGACGGGATCACCTGGAGCCCGCCGGTGTCGGTCGTCGAGGCCCCGTGGCAGCCGAACCTGCTCCTCGACAAAGGGTGGATCGTCTGCGACAACGGCGCCGCGAGCCTCCACCGCGGCAGCTGCTACGCCGTCTACAGCGATTTCCGGACGCTCCAGCTCGAGTTCCAGGCGTCCCGGGACGGCGGCCTCACGTGGGAGCCGCAGGTCTCGGCTCCGGAGAACGCCGGCCGCGGATCGATCCTCGGCCGTTGGGCGCCCGCGCCGCAACCGGTGGTCCAGCCGGACGGCGACCTGATCGTGCCGTTCTACGACGAGAACCGTGTCGCGTCCGTCCGCTCGGTTGACGCCGCGCGGTCGTTCCAGCCGCCGGTCACGATCTCGGCCACCAACTTCAAGGCGACGCCGGGTCTCCGCGGCCCGCCGCTGCCGAGCGCCGAGGTGGACCGTGCCGGAAACGTCTACGTCGTCTGGCCGGACTGCGCGCGAACGCCGTCGTGCAGCGCCAACGACCTGGTGATCTCGAGCTCGGCCGACGGCGTCACCTGGTCGCGGGCGAGGCGGATCCCGACGAGGCCTCGCGGCTCGCGTGCGAACTACGTCCTCCCCGGAATCGGCGCCGACACGAGCCGGACCGGCCGGATCGCGGTCGTGTACTACGTCCTTCGCGACGGGCTCCTCGACGTCGGCTTCACATCCTCTGAGAACGGAGGCCGGAACTGGCGGCCGGCGCGGCGCCTGAACGCCCAGACGATGCGGCTCGACTGGGCCGCCCGGGCCGGCGGCGCGATGCTCGGCGACTACTTCTCGACCTCGTGGTCGAGCGGCCGCGCGGTCTCGGTGTTCACGCTTGCCTCGCCGAGGGGCGCGCGGTTCGATCAGCCGCTCTTCGCAACCGTCATTCGTCCATGAACCGGCGCACTGCGTCCGGGAGGGCGTCGATGCGGTCCGGCGCCAGGCTGTAGAGGACGTAGTAGCCCTCGCGGCGGGTCTCGAGCACACCCCGCGCGGGCGAGGATCCGCAGGTGCTTCGAGAGACCTGCCTGCGAGATCCCCACGAGCGGCGCCAGCTCCTGCGTCGAGCGGGCCACTCCGCGATCAGCTTCAAGGCGCGGAGCCGCGTCTGGTCGCCCAGGCCGCCTGCGCGTCCGCTAGGCCCGGCCGGCTTTGTGCAGCTGCGCGTAGATCTGGCGCGCGGTCCTCGCTGGGATACCCGGGACGCCCTCGAGCTCCT
>DASQTT010000099.1:0-6569 GCA_035641735.1 Actinomycetota bacterium
CGCTAACGGCCGTGGCGGCCGACGGCGCCGATGTCGTTCTCCTCGTGAAGCCGCAGTTCGAGGCCGGCCGCGAGGCCGTCGGCAGCGGAGGCGTGGTCCGTGATCCCGACGCGTGGCGCGATGTGATCGGGGTCGTTGCCAACGCGATCCGGGAGGCCGGCGCGACTCCGCTCGGGGTGATCGCCTCGCCGATCACCGGCCCCGCCGGCAACGCGGAATTCCTGTTGCATGCCCGGGCGTCGCGGTCCGCCGACCCGGCCACCCTCGACGTCGAACCGGCGATCGAGCGGGCTGGGGAGCTGGTGCGCCGGTGAGCCGCGTCGCGTTCGTCGTCCACGAAGGACGCGAACAGGCCGTCCGGACCGCGAACGAGCTGCGCGAGGAGCTCGAGCGCGACGGCGTCGACACGTGGATCGCCCGCACACCGGACGACGTCCGCGACGATCCGTCGGACCTCGTCGTCTCGGTCGGCGGCGACGGGACCTTCCTCCGCGCGGCCCACGTCGCCGCGGAGATCGACTGTCCCGTCCTCGGGGTGAAGGTGGGTCGGCTCGGCTTCCTCACCGAGACCGAGCCGGGGTCGGGTGCGGCCCGGTTGGTGCGTGCTGCCCTCGAGGGTCACGCCCGCATCGACGAACGGCTCGCGGTCCTCGCCCGACCCGACGAGGGGTCCTCCTCCTTCCCCGCGCAGTGGGCGATGAACGAGGTGATGGTCGAGAAACGTTCGCGCCATCGGCTCGTGCGCCTCGCCGTACACGTCGACGACGCGTACGTCACGACGTTCTCGGCGGACGGCGTGATCGTGGCGACGCCGACCGGCTCCACCGCGTACTCGTTCTCGGCGCGCGGCCCGATCGTGAGCCCGACCGTCAGCTGTCTCGTCCTCACGCCGATCGCGGCGCACATGGTCTTCGACCGGTCCTTCGTGCTCGGCGCCGCACAGGTGGTGTCGCTCGAGGTCGTCGGCGACGAGCCGGCGATCGTGTCCGCCGACGGCCGCGAGGGGATCGAGCTGGCGATCGGGTCGAGGGTCCGGATCGCGGCCGCGCCGAGACCGGCGCGGCTCGTGGTCGCCGAGGACGCGCGGAGCTTCCTGACCCGTGTCCGAGAGAAGTTCGGCCTCCCCGGCGATGTCGGGGACGCGGGCTAGCATCAGCGCGTGCTGCGCGAGCTCCACATCAGCGGCCTCGGGGTGATCGCCGACCTGGAGCTGGAGCTCGCGCCCGGATTGAACGTGCTGACCGGCGAGACCGGCGCCGGCAAGACGATGGTGACCGTGGGCCTGATGCTCGCGCTCGGCGAGCGAGGATCGGCCTCCCTGGTCAGGGACGGAGCGCCGGCAGCACGCGTGCAAGCTCGGTTCGACGCGCCTCGGGACGCCGAGGAATGGGCCGAGGAGGGCGAGGTGATCCTGGCGAGGTCGATCGCCCGGGACGGGCGATCGACCGCGCGGATCGGTGGACAGTTGACCACGGCCGCGGCGCTCACCGAGCTCGGCACCTCGCTCGTCGAGCATCACGGCCAGCACCAGTCGCAGCGCCTGCTGGCGCCTGCGGCGCAGGCGGCGTTCCTCGATCGTTCCGCCGGCGACGCCCACGTCGTGGCGCTCGGCGCATACCGCGAGGCGTTCGAACGGCGCAACGCGGTTCGAGGGGAGCTGGAGGCACTCCGGGAGGCGGCGCGCGGCCGCGAGCGGGAGCTCGACCTCCTGGGCTACCAGCTGCGGGAGATCGAGGCGCTGGACCCGCGCGAGGGAGAGACGGAGGAGCTCGCCCTGGAGGAGGCCCGCCTGGGACAGGTCGAACGGCTCCTCGAGCAGAGCGGCGCGGCCGAAGCCGTGCTCGCAGGCGACGATGCGATCGTCGACGCCGTCGGATCGCTCGCGGCGACGCTCGGGGGCACCGCAGACCTGGATCCCTCGGCTGCGGGGATCGCCGAGCGGGCCCGGAGCCTCTCGGCGGAGCTGGCCGAGCTCGCACGGGATGTCCGCGGCTACCGGGAGGGCCTGCTGATCGACCCCGACCGCCTCCAGGCCGTCCGCGAACGGCTCGGCGCCCTTCGGCAGCTCCAGCGGAAGTACGGGGCGACGGATGCCGAGGTCCTCGCGTTCCGCGCCGAGGTGGCCGCCGGGCTCGCGGCGATCGAGGGGGCGGACGACCGGCTGGCCGAGCTGGAGGCGCAGCTCGGGACGCTCGAGGACGACCTCGCGGAGCGCGCCGCGACGCTGACCGGAGGCCGAGTGAGCGCCGCAGGTCCGCTGGCGGCGGCGGTCCGTGACGAGCTCGGGGAGCTCGGGATGCGGGGGGCTACGTTCGAAGCGCGCCTCGTCCCGCTCGACGCGCCGGGCGCGGGCGGTGCCGAGCAAGTCGAGCTCTGGTTCTCACCCTCGGCCGGGCAGGCGCTCCGACCCCTGGTGAAGGCCGCCTCGGGGGGCGAGCGTTCACGCGTGCTCCTGGCCTGCCGGAGCGTGCTCGCCGATCTCGACGACGTCGGCACGCTCGTCTTCGACGAGGTGGATGCGGGGATCGGGGGCGAGGCGGGCCTCGCCGTCGGCCGCCGGCTCGCCCGTCTCTCCGCCGGTCGCCAGGTCCTCGTCGTGACCCATCTGCCGCAGATCGCTTGCTTCGCCGATCGACACGTCCGGGTCGTGAAGGACGACGGGACGGCGACGGTCGTGGTGCTCGACGATCGACGCCGGGCCGAGGAGCTCTCGCGCATGCTCGCGGGTCTGGCGGGGACCGACAGCGCCGTCTCCCATGCACAGGAGCTCCTCGCCGAGGCCGAGCGCCTCCGCAGCGAGCCCGTGGGCGCCGCTCGGGGGTGAGCCCGGGCGCGGCTCGGCTACGCTCGGGCCGAGGGACGGCCGGGGACGGTCCCTGGCCGGGAGAGGGACCGCTGGCCTCGAAGCTGTTGCGTCGCCGCTCGACCCGTCTGCGTCAGACGGGTGGTCGCGCGCGAGTGGGGCCGAGGACCAAGGAGCTCGTCGCCCGGATCGACCCCGGCGACGTGGCGGTGATCGACCACGAGGACCTGGATCGCGTCGCCGCCGAGGCACTCGTCCGCGCCGGGGTCGCCGCCGTGGTGAACGCCTCGGCGTCGATCAGCGGTCGGTACCCGAACCTGGGCCCAAAGATCCTCGACGACGCCGGGGTCCCGCTGATCGACCGCGTCGGACGGCTGGTCCTGGAGAAGGTGCGCGACGGTGACCAGGTGCGGCTGGACGGCGACCGGCTGTTCACCGACGGGCGCCTGGTCGGCGTGGGGATCCGCCAGACCTCGACGTCGATCCATGACGACATGGAGGCCGCCAGGGACGCGCTGGACGAGCGGTTCGAGGGCTTCGCGCGAAACACCATCGAGTACATGCGCGAGGAGCGCGACCTGCTGTTCGGTGGCGCCGGTCTCCCGGACCTGCGCCACCAGCTCGCCGGCCGCCAGGTGCTGGTCGTCGTCCGAGGCTACGGGTATCGCGAAGACCTCGCCGCGCTGCGGGCGTACATCGGGGACGTGAAGCCCGTCCTCGTCGGCGTCGACGGCGGTGCCGATGCCCTGCTCGATGCTGGCTACGTCCCCGACGTCGTGATCGGCGATATGGACAGCGTCTCCGACCGCGCGCTGGAGCTTGCCCGGGGCCGGCCGCGCCGGGCGGTGGAGGTGGTGCTCCACGCCTATCCGGACGGCCGGGCGCCGGGGCGGGCTCGGCTGGAACGGCTGGGCATCCCGCACGTGGAGGTGCGATCGGCCGGCACCAGCGAGGACGTCGCGTTCCTGCTCGCCCACGAGCAGCGCGCCGAGCTGATCGTCGCGGTCGGCACCCACGGCAACCTCCGCGAGTTCCTCGACAAGGGCCGACCGGGCATGTCGTCGACCTTCCTCGTCCGGCTCCGCGTCGGCGAGATCCTGATCGACGCGAAGGGCGTGGCGCGGCTGTATCCCAGCCGGGCGCGGGGACGCGACGTCGCGCTCCTGGTCGGCGCCGTGCTCGTCGCGATCGGGCTGATGGTGGCCGCCTCGGAGGCCCTTCAGCTGTACCTGGACCAGACGCTCGACGGGGTCGTCGAGTGGTTCAGGTCCCTCACGTGATCTCCTGGCGCTACCACGTCGTCTCGATCGTCGCCGTCGTGCTCGCGTTCGGGCTCGGCATCCTGGCGGGGACCTCGGTCGTGAACGACGAGTTCCTCCGGGAGCTCCGGGAGAACACCGAGGAGGCGCAGGCCCAGCGCGATGCGGCCGAGGCCGAGCTCGTGATCCACGAGCGGGTCGCCACGGAGCTGCAGCCGATCCTCCGGGACGGGGTGCTGGAGGGACGCGAAGCGATCGTGCTCACGATGGAGGGCGTCGAGGGCCCGGCCCGACGGGCGATCGAGGAGCTCGCGGCGGCGGGGGTCGAGCCTCTGACGACGATCTCGCTGACGCGGCGTCTCCTCGAGCTCGATACGGAGGACCTCGCCGTCCTCCAGGAGATCCTGGGGACGACGTCCGGCGACGAGACATCACTCCACCTGGAGCTCGCGCAAGAGCTCGCCGCTCGGCTCGCCTTCGGACCGGACCCCGGGCCCGACGACGTGCTCGCGGCCCTGCTCGATCGGGGGCTCGTCACCGCCGACCGGGACGTCGATCACGAGGCGCTCCAGGAGATCGGCGGAGCGGGCCAGCTCGTCGCGCTGGCGGCCGGAGGCATACCGCCGGACGGGTTGCCGGATCCGGCGGTCCTGCTGCTGCCCCTCTCGGAGGATCTCCTGCAGAACCAGGTCCCGGTCGCGGTCGTGGGACCGCGCGAAGACGGCTACGGACTGGTGGAGGCGGTCCGAGCCTCGGGTGCGGTGCCGGATTGCTCGCTCGTGACGGTGGACCACATCGACCTCACGATCGGCGGGATCGCCCTCGTGATGGGGCTCGACCGGCTGCTCGACGACCGGGATCCTGCCTTCCGGCCCGGGGGCGACTACGGCGTTCGAACCGGCGCCCTCCTGCCGGGAGAACCGCCGGCCTCCTGCCGGCGCTGATCGTGCGCTCGATCGCGGTGGTCCCGGCCCGCGACGAAGCGGGCTCGGTCGGAGCGACGGTGAGGGCGCTCGAGCCGCTGGTCGACGAGGTGGTGGTCGTGGACGATGCCTCCACCGACGGCACGGCTGCCGCCGCGCTCGTTGCCGGGGCTTCGGTCCTGCACGCCTCCCGGCGCCGCGGCAAGGGCCGGGCCGTGGAGGAAGCGCTCGGCCGGCTGGAGCCGGCCGAGATCTGGCTCTTCGCCGACGCGGACCTGGGATCCACGGCCGGCAGGCTCGGGCCCTTGGTGGCGGCGGTCCGCGAGGGTCACGCTGACGTCGCGATCGCCGTCTTCCCCAAGCTGCAGGGAGGCGGCTTCGGCATCGTGAAGGCGATGGCGGGGCGGACGATCGGCCGATTGACCGGATCCGAACCTCGGGAGCCGTTGTCGGGGCAGCGGGCGCTCTCCGCTGCCGCGCTGGCGACGGTGCGGCCGCTGGCCCCGGGATTCGGGCTGGAGACCGCGATGACGATCGACGCCGTACGAGCCGGCCTGCGCGTCGTCGAGATCCCGATCGACGGGCTCTCGCACCGAGCCACCGGGCGGGGTGCCCGAGGCTTCGCGCACCGCGCCCGCCAAGGACTGGACATCCTGGCCGCGGTCGCGACCCGAGTGTTGAGACACCGATGATCGGCCTGATCGCGTGGTACGCGGGGATCGGGTTGCTCCTGGCGGCGATCGGCGTCCTCGCGCTCCGTCCTCGGGGGACGCGCTGGAGGAAGACGAACCGTCGAGGGATCCCGCTGCCCGCCACGCTCGGCTGGGCCCTCGCCCTCGGCGTCGCCGGGACGGGCCTCGTCGTCTGGCAACAGGTCGGCGCGATCGGCCTCCGGAGATCGCAGGCGGGCGAGCTACTGGGCGCTGCCATCGTCTTCCTGGCGGGGGTCGTCGACGACGGGTTCGGGGGCGAGGCTCGGGGGCTCCGCGGTCATCTTCGCGCCGTTGCCTCGGGCCGGGTGACGACCGGCGCGCTGAAGCTCGCCGCCGCGGTCCTGGCAGCGGCGATCACGGTCGCCTGGACTCCGCGTGAGCACCTGTGGGCCAACCTGCTGGCGCTGATCGCGGTCGCGGGGTGCACGAACGTGTGGAACGGCCTGGACGTCGCTCCGGGGCGGGCCGCGAAGGGGTTCATCGTCGTGGCGGTCGTGCTCCTGCTCGTCGACGTCCGCGCCTTCCTGCTCGTGTGCGCCGGTGCCGCCCTCGCGGTCCTGTGGCCCGACCTCCGGGAACGGGGGATGCTGGGCGACTCCGGCGCGAACCTCCTGGGGTTCCTGGCGGGCGCCGAGATCGTCCGGCGCCTGCCCGAGGCCTGGCTCCTTCTGGCGGTCGGGGTCGTCGTCGCGTTGAACCTGCTGGCGGAAACGGTCACGTTCAGCCGCACGATCGAGTCCGTCCCCCCGCTACGCTGGTTCGACCGTCTGGGGCGTCTGCCGGACGCAGATCCCTGACCCGAACCGGCGGTCCCGTCGGCGGCCGATGATAGAGTGACTTCCCGTGGTCGATGAGCCGAGGTTCATCTTCG
>DASQTT010000100.1:0-4274 GCA_035641735.1 Actinomycetota bacterium
GGGCGTCTTGCGGGAGGCCCAGCAGCACCTGCCGGACGCGCTCGCTCCACCGCCCTCGCGGGGGCGGAAACGGTGCGGTCGACGGCCTCATCCCGATCGGTGCCATCCCAGTCCCGACATACCCCGCACCCGGCGCGGCTACTCCGCGCCGCGATCGCCTGCGCGGGGGGCCGACGTCGACATCTCGGCGCCGGCCGGCTCGAGCGTGTAGACCGCGTACCCCTGCTGGATCACGGCCTGCGCGACGTTCCGCACCGGGATCCCTCCCGGCGTCCGGCCTCGCTCGACCCCGCGGTGGGCGTGGCCGTGCAGGACCAGGTCGACCCGATGCGCGTCCGCCAGCTCCGCGAAGAGGTAGCTGCCGAGGAACGGGAAGATCTCTCGCGGCTCGCCCGACAGCGTGTCGCGCACGGGCGCGTAATGGAGGAGGAGGATCCGCAGATCCGCCTCGAGCGCGCCGAGGCATCGATCGAGCTCGGCCGCCAGCTCATGCGTGTGCGCGACGAACGCCTTCATCTCCGGCTCCCCGAACGCCGTCGCGTGCGTCCCCTCGAACCCACCGCCGAAGCCCTTCAGCCCGGCCACCCCCACACGGACCCCGTGGAGCTCCCACACCACCGAGCGGCCCTCCAGGACGTCCACGCCGCTCCCCTCGATGATCCGCCGGACGTCCTCCTGATGGTCGCTGTGGAAGTCGTGGTTCCCGAGTACGGCTGCGATCGGCATCCCCCGGAGCGGGGCGAGCGCGTCGGCCAACGCCTCGGCCTCCTCGAGGGTCCCGAGCCGCGTGAGGTCGCCCGCCAGCAGCAACGCATCGGCGTGTTCTCCCACCGAGGCGAACTGGGATCGAACCTCCTCCCTCGTCTCGGTGCCGCAGTGCACGTCGCCGACCGCGGCCAGGCGGATCACCCGATCGACTCCTCTCCCGTCGGGGCGTCTCGTCGGGCCACCTCGACCCGGTTGTCCACGGGCATGCCCGGAGCCACCTCCCCGACGACCTCGTCCACGGCCGCACGGACCGTCCGGCTGGGGACCGACCCGGTCACGAGGACGCGGCCGGCCACGATCTCCACCGACAGCTCCGGCTCCCCGACCCGAGGGTCGGTCGCGAGCGACTGCCGGATCCGTTCCTGGTCGTAGCGGTTCTCAGCCACCGGTCGGGCTCCCCAGCGGTCGAACCGCGTCCAGCAGCTCGGACACGACGTCGTCGGGAACGAGGAGGTCGATCGACTGAGCGAAGAACAGCAACGAGAGGACCCGCCGGGCGCCGTGCTTCTTCGCCCGGCGCACGAGGTACGCCCAATCCAGGTCCGGCCGACCGAGCAGGCTCAAGGCGTCGTGCCAGTAGCGCGCGGTGTCCTCGTCCGTGGCGACGGCCTTCATCACGATCAGGTCCTCGGGCGCGACGCTGCGGAGCCGGCGCCCCTCGACGTCCACCTCGACCGCGTGCTCCACGATCTCGTCGGTGAGGGAGATGTCGTGCGTCGAGCGTGAGATCACGTCCACGAGGACGCCGTCCTTGATCGCCTTCGCCAGCCAGTTCGGCGAGACGATCAGCGTTTCGAAGCCGGCGGCCTCGAACGCCTCGAGCGTCGGCGCGACGTCTCGATCCCGGACGAAGATGTCGATGTCGGTCACGCTGCGCCCCCGCCCCAGGACCGACGTGGCGAGACCCCCCATCAAGAGGAAGGGGATCTCGGCGGCGTCAAGGATGGCGATCGTCTCATCGAGGATCGAGAGGAGGTTGGCGACCTCGGGTCGGTCCTCCGGATGGATCTCCTTCCGGAGCGATTCGATGTCCATCTCCGCCTCCAATGGCGTCGATGCTCCTACCCGTCGGACGCGGGTTCCACACGCCGAGCGTCGACGACAGCGGTAGGCGTGACGGGTCCGGGGCGGCGCCCGTTCGCGGGGTTCGAGCGGCGCGGACGCCGGCTAGCGGTTCGGTGGCTCCTCGCTGATATCCGCGAGCGCGGAGTCCGCGTCCCGCTGGACCGCGAGGTCTCCGATCGAGACGACCCCGACGGGCTTGCCGGATTCGACGACCGGCACGCGCCGGATCGCCTTCTCGCGCATCAACGCGATCGCCCGCTCGACCGGATCGTCCGGGGAGACGGCGGCGAGATCGCCGCTGAGGACGTCTTGGATCCGGACCTCGTCGGGCGCGGTCCCCTCGGCGACGGCGCGGATCACGATGTCACGGTCGGTGACGATCCCCTCGGCGCGTTCGCCGTCCACCACGATCACGTCCCCGATGCCGTGGTCGCGCATCAGCCGGGCCGCCTCGACGATCGAGGCATCCTTCGGGAGCACGACCGGGTTCTCGGTCATGACCTCACGAACCTTCTGCATCGCGGTCTCCTCTCTCCTGAGTCAGAGCACCGCACGGGGCTCTCCGGGTTCCGATTCCCTCGCAGCGCCGTTCGGAAACGCGCCGCCGGCCTACCGAGGCGTGAGCACGAGGAGGAACCCTGCCACCACGACCAGGAGGATCGCGGCGACCACCAGGGGCGTGGCGCTCGGGCGGACCTCCAGGGCCACCGACAGCTGGGAGCCGATGTCCGTGAACCGCTGCGTGAGCTCTCCGGCGCTCTCCGCCGTGAAGGCATCACCGCCGCTCGTCTGCGCCACCCGCGCCAGGGTCTCCACGTCCGCGCCGTCCTCTCCCGCCTTCCCCATCACGACCGTGTCCACAGGGACGCCTGCGTCCCGAGCGTGTCCGGCGGCGGCGAGCGGGGTCGTCTCGCTCGCGGTGTCCTGACCGTCGGAGAGCAGGAGCATCGCCGCCGGCACCTCACTCCCTTCGCGAGCCTCCTCGATCGCGGCGAGGCCCGCCTCGAGGCCGTCCCCGATCGCGGTGCCGCTCGAGGTCGTGATGGATCCGATGGCCGCGGTCACCTGCGCGCGGTCCTCCGTCGGGGGCACGTCGAGCGTCGCGTCCCCGGCGAAAGTGACCAGACCGACGTGGAAATCCTGCGGCAGCTCATCGAGGAAGGCCAGCGCGGCGTTCTTGGCCGCCGTCAACCGGTCCGGTTCGATGTCGGTCTCCGTCATCGAGTCGGAGGCGTCCAAGACGAGCACCGCGATCGGCGCGGTCTGCCGGAGGCTGAACGTGAAGCCGCTGAACGCGAGCGCGAGACAGCCGACGGCCGCCAGCAGCGGGACGACCGGCAGCCAGCGGCGCCACTTCGAGCGGCGCCGGAGGATGCCTGGGTCGTATCGACGCGTGGGCTCCTGGCCCATCCCGAACAGGTAGACGGCGATCACAACGACCACCACGACGAGCACGACGATCAGGAGCGGCCACACGACGCCGACACGGTAGCGGCTGTAACGAGGCCGCGAAGGCGGGACACTTGTCCTCGTGGATCGCGTCGATGCCGAGACCGGACCCGGACCGTCCCGTTCGATCGGGGGGCTTATCGGCGTCCTCACGGCCGCGGTGGCCATCGGGGCCGGCGAGCTCGTCGCCGCGCTCGTCGGCCCCAGCTCTTCACCCGTCCTGGCGGTGGGCGGTGCCGCGGTCGACGCGTCGCCGGAGTGGCTGAAGGCGTTCGCGATCCGGACGTTCGGCGAAGCGGACAAAGTGGTGCTGCTGCTGGGGATCGGCGCCGTGCTCCTGGCGGTCGCGATCGCGCTCGGGGTCGCGGGGTGGCGGCGGCCGCGCCTGGCGATCGGCGCGGCCGCCGCCGTCACGCGGCCGGCGACCGGTTTCGGGGCCGCGCTCCCCTCGCTCGTGGGCACGGCCGCGGGGCTCCTGGCGTTCGTTCGCCTGCGGGAGGCGGCCGGGGCCGACGCGCCGCTCCTGGCTGCTCCTCCCACGATCCCCGGGTACGACCGCCGACATTTCCTCCGCACGGCGGCCGCGCTCGCGGGCCTCGCGGCGGTCGGTGGGGGCCTGGGCCGTGTCCTCGCGCGCCGTGGGGAGGCCGTCGAGTCCCGGGCGGCCGCCCGGATCCCGCCGCCCTCGGACCCGACCCCGGCTCCGCCTCCCGATCCGAACCTCGCGGTGCCCGAGGTGTCGGCGTATCGCACGCCGAACGAGGACTTCTATCGCGTCGACACGGCGCTCCTGGTGCCGACGATCGACGCCACCACGTGGTCGCTGCGCGTGCACGGCATGGTCGAGCGCGAGCTCGTGCTCGACTACGCGGACGTCCTGGCGCGGCCGCTGATCGAACGCGACATCACCCTCGCGTGCGTCTCGAACGAGGTCGGCGGGCCCTACGTCGGCAACGCGACGTGGATCGGCGCGCCGCTGGCCGATCTGCTGG
>DASQTT010000101.1:0-2028 GCA_035641735.1 Actinomycetota bacterium
GCGGTCTCGTTGGTACCATCGGTCGCCGATGGAACAGAGGCTCGTCGCCGAGACACGAGAGGGAACCGGCAAGGGCGCCGCGCGGAAGCTGCGCGCCGCCGGCCGCGTGCCCGCGATCCTGTATGGCCACGGGATGGACCCTCTCGCGCTGTCCGTCGACTCGCGCGAGCTCTTCCATCTCCTCCACACGGGAGCCGGCGCGAATGTCCTCGTCGACCTCGTCGTCGACGGAACCGAGCACCTCGCGCTCCCTAGGGACGTTCAGCGCGATCACATCAGGGGCCGGTTCGTGCACGTCGACTTCCTCGCCGTTCGGCGCGATGAGAAGATCCACGTCACGATTCCACTCCGCATCGTTGGCGAGTCGCCCGGGATCAAGGCCGGCGGGGTCCTCGAGCACCACCTGTGGGAGCTCAACGTCGAAACTCTCGCAACCGACGTGCCCGAGGCGATCGACGTCGACATCTCCGGGCTTGAGATCGGGTCCGGCGTCCGCGTGAGCGACCTGAAGGTCCGGAGTGGCGTCACCATCCTGACCAGCCCCGAGGACTCCGTCGTCGCCGTCACCCAGCCGCAGGTGGCCGTCGAGGAGGAGGAGGCGGCCGAGGCCGTTGAGGGCGAGGTCGCCGAAGAGGAGGCCGAGGGCGCCACGGCCGAGGAAGCCGAGAGCGCGGCCGAGCAGTCCGAGGGTTAGCCGGCCCGCCGCATGACCTGGCTCGTCGCCGGGCTCGGCAACCCCGGCCCGGGCTACGCCAAGAACCGGCACAACATCGGCCACATGGTGGTCGACGAGCTGTGCACGCGCGGCGGGGGGCGGTTCAAGAAGGTGCGGTTCGTCCCCACGGACGTATGCGAGATCGACGAGTTCGGCGCGCGGATCCTGCTCGCAACGGCGCATGCGTTCATGAACGAGAGCGGGCCTGCCTTCGCCTCGCTCGCCCGAAAGCGAAGGATCGACCCCGACCACGTGATCGCGGTCCACGACGAGATCGATCTCCCGTTCGGCGCCATGCGCGTGAAGTTCGGCGGCTCGACCGCGGGCCACAACGGGCTGCGATCACTGTCGAGCGCGCTCCGGACGCCGGACTTCTACCGGATCCGTCTCGGCGTGGGCAGGCCCACCGGCCGGAATGATCCCGCCGACTGGGTGCTCGAGGACTTCTCCAAGCGCGAGGGACCGGACGTCGCCATCCTCGTCGACGACGGCGCCGACGCGGTGCTCTCGATCGTTCGGGAGGGTCTTCAGGTGACGCAGGACCGGTTCAACCGCTCCGCCCCGCGCACGTAGCCCGCGCACGTAGCCCACTACGTACCGCCACGCACGTAGCTCACCATGTACCGCCACGCACGGAGCCCCCAGCACCGTAAGCGATACGCGCGGAGCCGTAGAATCGAAAACGAACAGGCCTGGTTCCCCGAACCGGGCCTCTTCGTGCTGTCCGGATGCTGTACGGAAAGGATCCGCGGTGTTGGAACGCCTGCTCGACACGCTGATCGGCTCGGACGCCTTCGAGCGTCTGCTGACCGATCGCGCCCGGCCCGTGCTGGCGCGGGCGGATGCGGGCGAAGACTTCGTCGTCGCCGCGCTCGCCCGCGCGCTCCAAACGCCGGTCATGGTGATTGCAGCCGGACCGCGCGAGGCCGAACCGCTCGTCCGCGGCGCAGAAGCCTGGCTCGGCGTCGATCGGGTCGCGTACCTCGCTCCGTGGGAAGCGCTGCCGTACGAGGGGATCAGCCCGTCTCCCGAGGTCTCGGCGCGGCGCGCAGAGGCCGTTCGCCGCCTCCGCGACGCCGACGGCGCGTTCGTCCTCGTCACCACCGGCCTCGGCGCCATGCAGCGGATCCCGCCGACGCTCGGCGCGACGCCACCCGTCGAGATCCAAGCGGGCGTAGAGCTTCCCCCGGACGCGCTCGCCGACAGGCTGGTCGATCTCGGATACGTCCGCGCGGACGTCGTCGAACACCGCGGCGAGTTCGCCGTCCGCGGCGGCGTGGTCGACGTCTTCACCGGCATCAGCCGGCGGCCCG
>DASQTT010000102.1:0-5339 GCA_035641735.1 Actinomycetota bacterium
CCTTCGCGATGCTCTTCTCGGACCGGAGACGGCCGGCACGGAGACGGTCCTCCGCCTCCTTGCCCGCCTCGATCGTCATCGCGAGCTCGACCTCTTCCTCCTTGGTGAGGAGCGGCTCTCGGGCCGCGGCCTCGAGGTAGAGGCGAAGATCGTCGGCGTCGTCGGTCCCCAGGGGACGGGCCGGTTCAGGCACTTCGTATCACGCTCCTCCCCGGGTGCTTACCCGGCTGGGCGGCCGGGACACCGGGATCCTCTGTCGTTCTGGGAGGCGACCGTATAGGCACGCCGGACTAGTCACCTTCCCCGGTCGTGGGCCCATCGTAGGAGCCTCGCGGTTCTCTGTAAAGCCAGCCACCTGTGACGGTTTCGTGAAGAACCCCTGCCGCGCACCGTTTCCAAGTGGCACGCCTGCCTTACCCTGAACTTGCAACGCCAAACGCCGGATGACTATTTCCCCGCCGTGGCACCGGTGGTTGACCAGCAGTCACCTTGTTCCCCCTGGTCGGTTCCCGTAGCTTCCTGTCGGATGAGCTCCGTCCTGCCTCCGATCCCGCCGCGGCCGGACCTCGCCCCCGGCGAGGCCGCGCACTGGCACGTCGTCGCCCCCGGCCGGATGAGCGCCACCGCCGTCGTCGGAGCCGGCCTGAAGCTCTGGTCCGAGCACTGGGTGCGCTGGGGACTCGTGACCCTGCTGTTCAGCGGCATCACCAGCGTCGTCGTGGCCGCGCTCGATCCGTGGGCGGCGACGTACTCGGCCTCCTGGGCGGATCGACCCCCGTCCCTCCCCGAAGCGAACCCGCTGGCGGTGATCATCAGCCTGGTCGGAGGCCTGTTCCTCGGACCCTGGCTCTCGGTGATCCTGGCGAAAGCGTCGCTCGAGGCCTCGCTCGGTGAGGCCGACGACCGATCCCTCGTCGGCAGGACGATCCGAGGGGTCCTCTCGGTGCTCTGGATCCTGTTCCTGCTGGTCGTCTGCGCCCTGGTGGTGGCGATCCCGGTGGTGATCCTCGTGGTCTCGACCCGGAACGCAGACGCGGACGCCCAGGAAGCGGCCGTGGGCATCTTCGTCCTGCTCTTCTTGGGGCTCCTGTTGTGGATCGCCCCGAGATTGCTGATCCTGCTGCACGTGTTCGTCGGCGAAGACCGTCGCGGAACCAAGGCGATAACCGAGACGTGGAGGCGATCCCGCGGCGCGTGGGGCACGGCCCTCGGGGTGCTCCTGCTCAACATCCTGATCGTGATCGGGGTCGGCTTGATCCCGGGCATCATCGCCGAGGCGGCGTTCTCGCTGCCCACCGTCGAGGACGCCGTCCCAAGAGCGATCCTCTATGCGTTCGTCTCGGCGATCATCACGCCGATCGGCGTCGCCATCGGCGCCGCGTTGTACCTGGAGCTCTCCGCTCGCAGGGGTCTGTTGGACCACGTGTCGCTCCGTCGGAACCTGGCTCGTTTCGACGCGGCCTAGCGGGCCGGCTCGAGACCGTACGCTGCCGCGGTGGAGCTCCCGCCGCTCCGGAGGATCGACCTGGACGGCCCCGTCGCGTATCGCGAGTGGGACGGACCGGCCGAGCGCACGTTCGTGCTGGTCCACGGGCTCGGGGCCTCTCATCTCGTCTGGGTACAGGTGGCCCCGGCGCTCTCCGGCATCGGGCGCGTCGTCGCCTTCGATCTCCCGGGCTTCGGCGCCTCCCCGCTGGCGGGACGCGGCGCCGGCCTGATGGATCAGCGCCGGACGCTCGCGCGCGTCATCGGAGAGCTGGCGAGCGGCGTGGTCGTCGTGGGCGCGAACTCGATGGGCGGCGCCACCTCGATCCTCCATGCCGCCGTCGAGCCGGACTCGTTCGCCGGTCTGGTCCTGACGAACAGTGTCTTCCCGTGGCGGGCCCGCGCCGTTCCGAACCCGTTGGTGATGCTCGCGTTCGGTTTGTACTGGACCCCGGGCCTGGGTGAGCGATTCGTGGCCTGGCGGCTCCGCGAGCTGGACGCCGAGCAGATCGTGCGCATCAGCCTCGGCGTCCTTGCCGCCGATCCCTCGAGCGTGCCGGAGGAGGTGGTCCGACTCCTGATCGAGCTGACGGAGCAGCGCCGGCACGACCCCGACGTGACGCCGGCGTTCCTGGGCGCCGCCCGCTCGATGCTCCGACTCGGGCGGCGGCCCTCCATCTCCCGCCGTGCCCTGGACCATGTCCGATGCCCCGTCCTGCTGCTCCACGGGCGTCGTGACCGGCTCGTGCCCGCGGCGTACGCCGAGGCAGAGCTGGCGCGGCATCCGGCGTGGCGCGGGCGCTTCTTCGCCGACGTCGGCCACATCCCCCAGATGGAGGCGCCCGGCCGATGGCTGGCCGAGGTGGCCGACTGGTCAGCGGAGACCTTCGGCTGAGAGTCACGTTCAGCTCGGCTGGACCACCGGTACTTCAACGGCAGGCTGATCAGGATCCATCGGATCCCAACGCTAGCCCTCGTCCTCGAGCTGGATGCGCATCCGCTTGAAGGCTTTGCCCTTCGACTCGGTCTTCACGACGCGAACGATGCCGACCTCCGCCGTGGACTTCACGTGCGTGCCGCCGTCGGCCTGCTTGTCGATCCCCTCGATGTCGATCACGCGGATCGGGTCGACGTTCTCGGGAATCAGGTTCACCTTCGTACGGATCAGGTCGGGATCCGCGAGGGCCTCCGAGCGCGGCAGGAAGCTCACGTGGACGGGGCGATGCCGCGCCAGCTCGGCGTTCAACTCGTCCTCTATCTGCTGGCCCATCTCGTGGCTCATGCCGTCGAGCTCGAAGTCCATCCGGGCCGACCCGGTGTCGTCCATGTTGCCGCCCGTCACCTTCGCGCCGTACTCCCGGAAGATCACGCCCGAGAGCGAATGCAGCGCCGTATGGGTCCGCATCAGTAGGTAGCGGCGGCCCCAATCGATCTCCGCGCTGACGCTGTGACCCACGAGCGGCGTGTCGCCGTCGAGCTGATGGACGATGTCGCCGCCGACCTTCAGGGTGTCGACGACGCGCGCCTGGCCGCCTTCCCATCGCAGCACCCCGGTGTCGCCGGGCTGACCGCCGCCTCGCGCGTAGAAGACGGTGCGGTCGAGGATCACGCCCTCGTCTCGCACGTCGACGACCGTGGCGTCGCAGCTCGTCAGGTATGCATCCTCGGCGAAGAGCTGGTCCGTCACGCCGACGACGCTACTAGACGTCGGGCTCGCGGACCCGAGTGGTGCGAACGAGCGTCGCGATCACGGCCCCGCCCAGGATCAGCAGACCTCCGATCGCGGTGGGCGCGGTCAGCGGCTCGTTCAGGAAGAACGCGGCGAGCACCGCAACGCCGAGCGGCTCCATCACGCCGATGATCGCGTTGCGCACCGCGCCGACCAGCTGCAGACCGCCGAGCATCGCCGCGAACGCCCCCGCCGAGAAGACGGCCATCCCGAGGAGGAACGGCCACGACGACGAGGCCGGCAGCTCGTCGACGCCGAAAACGATCGAGAAGACGACGTTCGCCGTCGCGGCACCAGCCCCCAGCCACGCCGCGGCCGTGATCGGATCCGTGCGTTTCACGGTGCGGTCCGCGGTCACCAGGTAGGCCGTGTACGCGATCGAGGTGGCGAGGGCGAGGAACACGCCCAGAGGGGCGACCTCGAGGTCGCCGCCGCCGACGATCACGACGAGGCTCCCGATGATCGCGAGCGCGAGGGCGATGAAGAGCCGCCCGGCCGGCACCCGACGGTCCAGGCCGATCGTCACGAGCATCACCCAGACGGGATACGTGTAGAAGAGCAGCGTCACGGCGCCCGCCTTCCCGTGGTTCAGCGCCGAGAAGAACAGGGCCGCCTCCGTGCCGTAGCCGATCGTGGCGGCAAGCATCAGCGGGAGTCGTTCGCCGCGTTCCGGGGCGAGCGGCCTGCGCAACAGGAGCAGGACGAGGAACAGCAAGACCGATTGCCCACCGAAACGGATCGCGAGCATCGGGAACGGCAGGTCGCCGGCGGCCACCTCCTTGCCGAACATCACGACGACGGCGAACTGCAGCGCCATCAGCGCCGAGAGGACCGACCCGAGGAACTCCTGTCGGGGTGTCCTCGCGCGCCGGTCGACGGCGCTCTCGCTCACGGTCCCTCGAGGAACGCGCGGACGCGCTCGACGAGCATGGGGATGGCTCCGAGCAGCTCCTCCTCCGAGGCGATCGTGATCAGCTCGGAGGTGGGAAAGAGATCGTGGAGCACGCGACCGAGTTCGGCCGGGTGGATCGAGTCCCCCTCGCGGCAGATCAGCAGCACGGGCGCCTCGACCTTGCGCAGGAGCTCGCGGTCGGAGATCGAGACGTCGCGGGTGACCGCCCGGATCGCCTTGGCGACTCCGGCCGGGTTCAGGTCTGCCCACAGCAGGAGGTCGAGCTCGCGGAGCCAGGGCGCGCGCTCGTAGCGCTGCGGGGTCATCGCGAGGACCCGCTCGATCGCTTCGTCCCGCGGGAACCGTTCTAGGATCGCCGCGATCGCGTCGAACCGAGCCGGGTCGGGCATGGCCACGTCGAGCGTCGAGGGGAGCAGCATCACGATCCGATCGAAGCGCGACGCATCCTGCTCCAGGAGGGCCATGATCGCGCCCGCACCCATCGACGTCCCCACCGCGTTTCGCGCCCCGTACGCGCGGGCGACCTCGTCGAGGTCGGAGGCGAGGTCGGCGAACCCGTAGCCATCACGGGGCGTGCTGGAATGTCCGTGACCGCGGAAGCAGAACCGCACGGACGTGCCGGCGAGCGACGGCGTGAACGGCGCCAGCTCGCGGCAGGAGTTCGTCAGCCCATGGGCGAAGACGGTGACCGGCTCGCCGGATCCGTCCACCTCGACGTGCAGCGTGACGTCGCCGTTGCGGACCTCCGGCACGGCAGCCAGCCTGTCAGGCCTCGACGAGGTCGTCCTGAGGAGCGAACTGGTCGTCGATCCGGCGTGCCCAGAGCGCGATCGCGACGGTGAGGACCAGGAAGACGACGCCCGAGGCGATCAGGATCAGCCGCGTGCGCGCCGGGTCGTTCTCGACCCAGACGAACGTGAGGATCAGCGCGGGCACGATGAACCCGAGGTTGTAGGCGATGTCGAAGAGCGCGAACGCGCGTCCGCGGAAGCCGTCCGGCATCGCCTGCTGCACGATCGTGTCGGCGGAGATCTTGCCCACGAAGAACGCGAAGAACCCCACGAACAGCATCGCGGCGAACCCCACCACCGAGACCATCCCGCCGAACACGACGGTCCCGGCGCCGAGCAAGCCCATCGAGACGAGGAGCAGGCGGATCGGCGGGATGCGGTCCTTCCAAGCCTGGGCGAGGATCAGGCCGAGCACCCCGCC
>DASQTT010000103.1:0-4599 GCA_035641735.1 Actinomycetota bacterium
CTCCGGAAGGCCGTCGGCGGCGACCGGATCCAGACCCACGGATCCGGCTACCGCCTGAGGCTCGATCGCTCCGAGTTGGACGCCGCGCGGTTCGACACCCTCATCAGGGACGCGAAGAAGACGCTCCCAGTGGATCCGAACTCATAATCCGCCGGTCGCAGGTACAAGTCCTCCCCGCCCCACCGTTTGCCCAAGTCAGGGGCCATCTTCGGTCGGTCGCTCGGTCAGCTGCTCCCGCCGTGCTATCCAACGTTCCGGAGAAACTGAGGGGCGCATCTCCCGGACCACGCAGAAACTGGAATCCCGGTCAAACCTGAGAGCATCGATCCACATGGAGATACTGGCGGCACTCCTCGTCGGTGATTGTTCTCCTGGCTTCGCCCCGCGCGATCTCAAGAAGATCGTGGAGGTCGATGGCCCAGATCCGGACACCGTCGCACCAGCTCGTGGAGGCGAGCTTCGTCCCGTCCGGACTGAACGCCACGCCCTCTACGGCGCATCCGGACCCTCGCAGGCTAAGCTGTGGCGCGCCGGTGTCCGCGTCGAACAGCCGCACCAGGCCGTCCACGCTGGCAATGGCGATGCGCGATCCGTCGGGGCTGAAGACGAGGTCCTTCACGCCTCCGGGAGGTCCGGCCAGCACGGCCAGGCGCTCACCGGTCTCCGCGTCCCATATCTCCGCCAGTCCGTCCGAACCAGACAACACGACCCTCGGACCGTCGGGATTGAAGTCCACCTGCGCCCAGGGTCCCTCCGCGTCGATCGTGAGGACGACCTCGCCCCGCGTCCAGTCCCAGACCCTCACGCGGTCTGCGGAGCCGGACCACTCGGCCGTGGCCACCAGGTGTCCGTCCGAGCTGAACGCGACGTCGGAGAAGTTGTAGTCGTCCGGTCCGCGCAGCACTCTGATCACCCGGCCGGAGCGATCGACGATCTTCGTGGTTCCCTCCCAGTCCGCCGTGGCCAGATACTCGCCATCGGGGCTGAAGGCGACCTCGGTGACGTCGGCGCGGTGCCCGACCCGCCACAGCTCCTCGCCGGTGGAGGTATCCCACGCCCTTACCGCCGACGCACCCCCGCAACAGCTGGGCTCGCTCCCACCGCCGAGGGCGATCGAAGAACCATCGGGGCTCACATCGAAGGATTGGAACCCGAAGTTGTCGGTCGGCGGACCGATCGTTCGAATCTCGCGCCCGGTCCGCAGGTCCCAGATCGTCACCGCGCCTGGTACCTCCACCCCGAGGAACTCCACGCGGCCCTTCCAGCTGCTCGTCACCACGCGCCGTCCGTCCGGCATGAACTCCGCCTCGGGGTGGCCGGGCGCAGGGAGGTTGGCCCATTCGGCGTCGCCGGTCGGCCCGAGGTCCCAGACCTTCACCGCGGAGAGGTTCGCGTCGCCGGCCATCACCCGGGACCCGTCGGGGGAGAAGGCCACACCCACGATGCCACTCTGCGACTCCTGCGCGGAGAGCGACCACCGCTCCCGAACGCCCTCAGGGTCGATCTCCCACACCTTCGCGGTGCCGTCGGAACCGCCCGTGACCAGGCGAGACGAATCGGGGCTCCACGCGACGCTGAAGACCGAACCGCTGTGACCGAGCAGCGTGTGCCGGACGGTTCCCGTTTCCGCGTCCCACACGCGGGCGGTGCCCTCGCTGCTCGCGGCGATGAGTCGGCCGTCCGGACTCCAGGACACCCCCCGGGAATCCGGAGGAAAGCCAGAGTTTGGCCCCGCAAGAGCGAACGCTTGCTCGCCGGTGGTCACGTCGAACACGGCGCCCACTTCATCGCCCGGCAGAGGTTCGGCCACGGCCACGTATTTGCCGTCCGGACTGAGTGCGGTGTCGCCCCCCGCAGGAATCGTCGAGACCACCCGGTCGGTGGACAGGTCCAGGATCAGGACCCTCCCGTAGTCGTCGTGGAACCAGGCGGCGGACACGAGCGACCCATCGGCGCTGAACGACGGACCCCATGCGTCGCCGCCCGCAGACAGGCTCGAGAGGAGCCGCCCCGTCGAGGGGTCCCACACGTTCAGCCTTCCGTCCTCCCCGGTGGAGGCGAGCCTGGAGCCATCCGGGCTGAACGCGACGTCGTTCACGTCCCCGTCGTGTCCCCGGAACGAGAGGACGCGCTCGCCCGTCTCCGAGTCCCTGATGTCGATCAGGCCCGAGTCCTCGGGGCCCTCGGTCACGAAGACCCCTCTGGGGCTCCAGGCGAGGAGGCCTCCCAGCCCGGGAACCTCCAACTCGAGCCGGGACGCCACGACCGCCCGGTGGAGGGCCTCCTCCGCTTCCCGGAGGACCGTCCCGTCCGCCGAGCGGGTGGCCTGGACGGCCTCGATGGCGAGCAGGACGCTGAGCTCGGGGTCGGCCTCAAGGTTCGCCACAGCCGCCGCGGCGAGCTCCCTCGCCGAGGCGATCCTGGCCTCCTGCTCTGCCCTGCGACGCTGATCCGTGGCCACGACGGTGAGCGTCGTGGCGATGAGCGCCGCGGCCGCGAAGACGGCGACCAGGCCGCGCAGACGGCGTGCCGATCGCCGCTCGATCCGGGCTTCGCGCTCGCGCCGCCGCTCCTCCTCCATCCGCTCGTGATCGCGCTGATCGGTGCTGGCCTTCAGGTAGGCGCGCTCGGATCGCCCGATGGCCAGATCCGTGGTCGCGGCCCACCCTTCGAGTTGCTGCAGTCGTGCACCGCGCAGGAGGAAGCTCCGGTCGTCGTCGGAGCCTCCCCACTCGGCGGCCGCCCGGGCCAGGCCCCGTTCCTGACGGAGGTCCTCTCGAGCGTCATCGATCCAGGTTCGCAGCCGCCCCCACGCGCCGAGCAGCGCCTCGTGGGCGATCTCCACCGTGGGCTCTCGGGTGGAGGGTTCCCGATCGAAGGTCAGGAGCCGGTGGCGCCCGAATGTGTCGACGGTCCTGTCGATCGCCTCCTGGTCCACGTCGAGGGCGTCCAGCTCGCTCCGAGTGACGCGACGGCGGGTGTCCTGCCTCCCCTCTCCCAGGGTGACCAGCCGCAGGAACACTTGCTTGGTGGCCCGGCGGCCGGTCGGGTCGGTGGTCTCGTAGAGTTGTTCGGCTCGCGCGGACAGGGCCCCGGTGGCCCCGCCGACGTCCCGGTACGCGGCGAGGGTCAATCGGTCCTGGTTCGGACGTTCGAAGAGCTCCGTGAGCGCGTACTGCAGGAGCGGGAGGGCCCCGGGTTGATGGGCGACGTCGGCGATCAGCTCGGCAACCAGCCCGGGCTCGGGTCGGACGCCGAGCCTTTCGGCCGGCCCTCGGATCGCCCGCTCAAGCTCGTCGGGTGCGAGGGGGGGCACCGCCTCGGTCCGGTCGGCGAGCAGTTCTCCGAACCGGGGGTAGACGAGTGGGCGGTCGTAGAAGTCTGCGCGGAGGGTCACGATCACGCGAAGTCGGCTCTCGGGGTCGGCGGCGGCGACGCGGAGCGATTCCAGGAACAGTTCCCGCTCCCGCTCGTCTGTGGTGAGGGTGAAGGCCTCTTCGAACTGATCGACCACCAGCACCACCTCCGCCCCGCCGGGCGCCACGAGATCCACCGCCTCGAGCAGTCCCCGGGATCCTGAGGTGAGCCGATCGCGCAGCCGTGGTACCCGGCGCACAGCGATCCGAGTCAATGCGGCTTCCAGCTCATCGATGGGGTGCTCTCCGGGGAACATCTCGGCGACGTAAGGATCCTCCGGATCTCCTAAGGCCCCGTGCCGGATCGCCGGAACCAGGCCCGCGCGGACCACCGATGACTTCCCACTCCCGCTGGGGCCGACGACGGCCAGGAACCTTGATCCCCGCCCCGGCTCACTCAGCCTGGTGGCGAGGCGCCGAATGAGCCCCTCCCGGCCGAAGAAGTCGCGGGCGTCGACCTCGGTGAACGGCCGGAGGCCTTTGTACGGGTTCCGCTCCTCAACGCGTCGAGGAGCAGCGGTCGCGGTGGGTTCGAGGGCCCTGCGGGCCGCGGCGGCGAGCGCATCCGCGTCCGGTGCATCGCTTCCGACCTCAGCCCGCTCGGCGAGCTCGGCGAAGGAGGATTCGTTCGGCAGCAAACGCTTGGCGAGTTGGGCGAGGGACCGGACGTCCGTCCAGGGGTCCGGCGCCGGGCCGCCCCTGATCAGGAAGTCCCCGAGATAGGCGTTCCCTTCCGGGTCGAAGAGGATGTTGGAGGACACGACGTTCCCGTGCGTGATCCCCTGGCGGTGGGCGAACCCGAGCCCCAGAGAGATCTGCTCGACGACCCGAAGGACTCGCTCTCGCTCCAGCCGTTCCCCTCGCTCCTCGATGGCGCGCAGGCTCCCTCCGCGCAGGTAGCGGGAGACGATGTAGGCGCGGCCGGGCTCCCGCCAGTAGTCGTAGATGGGGGCGATGTGCGGATGCTCCAGGGCGGCGACGGCCTGGGCATCCCGTTCGAAGCGCCGGACGAACTCCGGGTCGGCGGCGATGGCTTCGTAGAAGATCTTGACGGCCACGTCCCGTTGGACGTGTGGTTGGATCGCACGGAACACGACTCCTGTCGGTCCGTCGTCGATCTTCTCCAGGAGCCGGTAGCCCCGGAGGGGCTCGCCCCGCAGATCCAGTCCGGGATCCTGTATCA
>DASQTT010000104.1:0-3226 GCA_035641735.1 Actinomycetota bacterium
CGTCGCCCCGACCACGAAGAGCACCCCTCCGACGATCAGGTACCCCACGCGCCCGCTCGCGATCCAGAGCATCACCACGAACACGCCGAAGAACAGCAACGAGGCGCCGAGGTCTCGTTCGAGGAACAGCACCGCGAGGGAGGTGCCCCATGCCAACAGGAACGGGCCGAGATCCTTCACGCGCGGCAGGCCGAGACGGCCGACGCCGACCGCCAGCAGCTCACGCTTCTGCGACAGGTACGACGCCAGGAAGATGACGATCAAGATCTTCCCGAACTCGGCCGGCTGGAACGTCAGTGGCCCGATGCTCACCCAGAGGTGCGCGCCGTTGATCTCGGTTCCGATGCCGGGGATGATCGGCAGCAGCAGGAGGATCAGACCCGCCAGCCCCACCGTGTACGTGTAGCGGTCGAGCTGCCGGTCGTCCCGAACGATCAGGAGCGTGATGACGAACGCGGCGAGCCCGACCAGCAGCCAGCGCGCTTGCGCGTCGGCGACCCGGTTCGGCAATAGCCGGTAGATCATCGCGAGTCCCAGCCCGCCGAGCATCCCCGCGATCGGCAGCAGGGTCGGATCGGAACGGGGCGCCATCCACCGGACGGCTCCCCATGCAAGGAGGAACGCCCCGGTCAGCGTGAGCCCGTACGCCGGGAGGTCGGGGGGCAGCCGGCCCTTGAGGCCCAGCTCGACCATCGCGTACGCGCCGATCGAGGCGATCGCCGCGATCAGCAGGAGGACGAGCCCTGTCCTGGACCGGGCGCGTGCCGGCGCGAGCGCGCTCATTGGCCGTTCCCTCCTTGCTGCGCTTCCCGCTGCTCGCGCTGCTCCTGACGCCGGGCCTCCTCGACCTCCGCCTCCATCTGCTCGACCTGTGAGAGTGCCGCCTCGCGATCGGCGACCGGGATGCCCTCATCGAAGGTGGGGTAGAGCCTCAGCTCGCGAACATCCTCGGCGGACAGGTCGAACCTCTCCACAGGGCGACCCAGTTCGTATCCGAGGATCGACAGCGGGATGCCCTGGAAGATCGCGACACGGCCATCAGACGGGCCGACGTACCACTGCCGATCGAGGTACCAACGGGCGCCGAAGAGGGCCACGACGAGCACCAGGAGCGGGATGCCGATCCGGAGGGCCCACCATGCCACGGTGCGGCCGGACGGGGGGCGGGGGCGCCATCGCGGAGCGGCGGCGCCCCCGCGCCCACCACCCTCCTCGATCGCGGCCAGCACCACGACCGAGATGTTGTCGACCCCGCCCGCCCGGTTCGCCGCCCGGACGAGCCGCTCCGCGGCGTTCTGCGGCGTCGGGCTGGCCTCGACGATCGCCTGGATCTGGTCCTCGGTGACCATCCCGGTGAGGCCGTCGCTGCACAGGAGCAGCCGGTCGCCGTCCTCGAGCACCACCGAGTCCTCGTCGACCTGGACGTCCTGGTCCGTCCCGAGCGATCGCGTCATCACGTTCTTGTGCGGGTGTACCTCCGCCTCGGCCTTCGTGATCTCACCCGACCGCACCATCCGCGCGACCAGCGTGTGATCCTCCGTGAGCTGCTGGAGGGCGCCGTTGCGCAAGAGGTACGCGCGGGAGTCGCCCACGTGCGCGAGGGTCACGTGGTCTCCGTCGATACGAACCGCCGTGAGGGTCGTTCCCATGCCGGAGAGCCCCTGTTCTTCCACCGACCGGTCCCAAACCGCTCGGTTCGCTCGCCGGACGTGGTCGGTGAGCGAGCCGTGATCCTCGTCGGCGAGCCGCCCCATCGTCTCGATCGCGACCTGCGAGGCGACGTCCCCACCGCGGTGTCCGCCCATCCCGTCGGCCACGACGAAGAGCGGCGGGTCGACGAGGACGGAATCCTCGTTGCGCTCGCGAACCTTGCCGATGTCGGTCGCGGAGCCGATCTCGATCCTCATCCCGGCAGCCCTCTCACCGACGGAGCTCCACGACCGTCTGGCCGATCCGGACCTTGTCGCCCGGCTGCAGCATCGCCGGCGCGGCGAGCTTCTGGTCGTTCACGAACGTGCCGTTCGTCGAGCCGAGATCCTCGACGAACCAGGATTCGTTTTTCGCGAAGAGGCGAGCGTGCTGCTGGGAGGCGTACGTGTCGTCGATCCGCAGCTCGCATTCGGGTGCCCGCCCGATGGTCATGCTGGCGGCCAGGCGCACCGTGCGCGGCCGCGCCTCCCCGGCGGCCTGCACGAGCAGCGAGGACGGGCCCGGTGGGAGGGACGGGGCCGCGTCCCGCCCTCGCCGGCCGCCGCGCTCGGACGCCGGCGCCTCCGCGACCGACAGTCCGCGCACGACCCATCGCATCGAGCGCCAGATGAACAGGAACAGCAGCGCGAACAACCCGTACTTCAGCGCCGAGAGCGCGAACGGCGTGATCGTGTCGGCGAGCGTTCCCGGCACCTCAGTCGCTCCGGAACTCGATCACGGTCGTCCCGATCGTGATCTTGTCGCCATCGGAGAGAGGTCGGGACTGGACCGTCTGCCCGTTCAAGCGAGTGCCGTTCGTCGACCCGAGGTCCGTGAGCACCCACGCGCCGTCGCGGAGCCGGATCTGCGCGTGCTTGCGGGACGCTCCGCGGTCCTTGAGGACCACGTCGCACTCGGCGAGCCGCCCGATCGTCACGTCGGGCGTCGCGAGGGGTACCGTCCGCTCGCTGCCGTCCTCGCGGATCAAGAGGGAGGCTCGGTGGCCGGCCGTCGGGTCGTCGTCCTCGCCCTCCACGAGGGCGGCCTCGCATCCGAGGTCGCCCTTCTTCAGTCGCTCGCCCACCCGGAACTCGACATCCGGCGGGCCGACGAGGCCCCAGCCGCGCTCGGCCGCGGTCTCTCGGATCACGCGCTTCAGCTCGGAGACGATCGCGTCCTCGGCCTGCTCGTAGCGGGCGAAGTCCTCGGAGGAGAGGAGGATCACGAAGCGGTTCGGGGCCCAGACCTCGGACACGCCGACACTGCGGCCGTCTTCCATCTCGCGCATGACGCGCTTCGCAAGCTCGACGGGCTGCACGCCGCTGCGGAAGGTCTTCGAGAACAGACCTTCGACCAGCCCGCCCAGGCGGCGCTCGAAATCGCGGAGGATCGGCACGTCGTTGGCGTGAGCGCGCCGGTCGGACGCGCTACGCCGGCCATCCTACCGCCGAGCTCGGTCGTCCTCCCCTTCGCCCCAGCCGTCTTGGACCGCGTCCGACCTGCGCGGATGGTCCACGAGGGGGTTGTCGAAACCGAA
>DASQTT010000105.1:0-2492 GCA_035641735.1 Actinomycetota bacterium
GCGACACAACGAGACCGAACGGCTCGAGCGCAAGCGTGTCCTCGTCGTCGGCATCGGACCGATCGGACGCGCGATCGCGCGAACCTGCGCCGCGTTCCGGATGTCCGTCCGGGGCGTCGCTCGAACGCCCCGACCCGGTGACGACGTGCTGGTCGAGATCTTCGGCGCGGAGCAGCTCGCCGACGCCGTCCGATCGGCGGACTACGTGATCGACGCGCTGCCCGCAACGGACGAGACGCATCACCTGTTCGACCATGTGGTGTTCGAGGCGATGGAGTCCTGGGCCAGGTTCGTGAACGTCGGCCGGGGGAGCACGGTCGACCAGCAGGCGCTGTTCCGGGCGCTCGATGCCGGAGCGATCGCCGGCGCCGCACTCGACGTCTTCGAGGAGGAGCCGCTGCCCGAGGACGACCCGCTCTGGACGGTGCCGAACGTGATCGTCTCACCGCACATGGCCGGGGACGCCGCCGGGTGGCGCGAGGGCGTGGTCGAGCTCTTCGTCCGGAACCTCGAGCGCTATCTCACCGGCCGCCCCCTGTTGAACGTCGTCGACAAGACCCGCGGCTACGTGCCGTCGTGAGTGAGTAGCCTGCGACGATGAGCGACCGAGCGATCGAGGTCACCGGTCTCCGCAAGACCTACGGGGACCTCGAGGCGGTCGCCGGGATCGACCTGACCGTCGACGTCGGCGAGGTGTTCGCGCTCCTCGGTCCGAACGGCGCCGGCAAGACCACCACGGTCGAGATCCTGGAGGGCTATCGTGAGCGAACCGCGGGCGAGGTGAGCGTGCTCGGTCACGATCCGGCCCGCCGGGAGCGTGCGCTTCGTGAACGGATCGGGATCGTCCTCCAAGCCACGGGCGTCGATCCGTACCTCACCGTTCGAGAGACCGTCGATCTGTACGCCAACTACTACCCATCGCCACGCGACGTCGACGAGGTCGTCGGCCTCGTCGGCCTGAGCGAGAAGCGGGACACGCGCGTGCTCAAGCTCTCGGGCGGGCAGCAGCGCCGGCTCGACGTGGCGATCGCGCTCGCCGGCGATGCCGAGCTCCTGTTCCTCGACGAACCGACGACGGGGTTCGACCCCGGAGCTCGCCGGAACGCGTGGGAGATCGTTCGGAACCTGACCGCGCTCGGCAAGACCGTGTTCCTCACGACGCACTACATGGACGAGGCCCAGTACCTCGCGGATCGTGTCGCGGTGATCGCGGAGGGACGGATCGTGGCCCAGGGCCCGCCTGCGACCCTCGGTGACCGTCACCTCGCGAAGAGCGTGATCCGGTTCCGGCTACCGCGGGCCGAGCTGCCCCCGGACATCGTCTCCCTCGCGACCACGGTGAACGAAGAGCTCGAGCTGACCGTCACCGATCCGACCCACGTCCTCCACGAGCTCACGTCGTGGGCGGTCGGACGCGGGATCGAGCTCGAGGGCCTGCAGGTAACCCGACCGACCCTCGAGGACGTGTATCTGGAACTCACCGGTGGCGAGGCGGGCGCCGAGTGAGCGACGTCGGTCTCCTCGCGCTGCAGGTCCGGACCACGAACAAGGCGTTCTGGCGCAACCCGGCGTCGGCGTTCTTCACGTTCGCCTTCCCGCTGATGTTCCTGGTGATCTTCACGTCGCTGCTCGGCAGCGGGACCGTCGAGGTGGCTCCCGGCGTCGAGATCCAGCAGGACAGCTACTACGTCGCCGCGATGGCGGCGTTCGCGGTGATCACCGCGACGTACACGAACCTCGCGATCAGTGTCGCGTTCACGCGCGACGCGGGGATCTTGAAGCGAACCCGCGGGACCCCGCTGCCTGCCGGGATCTACCTGAGCGGACGCGTGGTGCACGCGGTCTTGATCTCGCTCCTGCTGGTCGTGATCACGTCCGGGTTCGGCGTCGCGTTCTACGCGGCCGAGGTCCCGTCGGGAACGCTCCTGGGGGAGTTCGCGGTCACCGTGGTCGTCGGCGCGATGGCCTTCTCGGCGCTCGGCCTCGCCACCACCGCCCTCGTCCCGAACGCCGACGCCGCGCCCGCCGTGGTGAACGCAATCATCCTTCCCCTGCTGTTCCTCTCGGGGATCTTCATTCCGCTCGGCGAGGACGCTCCCACATGGATGAAGGTGGTGGGCGACGTCTTCCCCGTGAAGCATTTCGCCGAGGCGATGCTCGGATCGTTCTACGGTCCACCGTTCCCGTTCGAGTGGTCGGATGTGCTCGTGGTGGCGGTGTGGGGCGTGGTGGGGCTCGCCGTCGCGATCCGCTTCTTCTCGTGGGAGCCGCGCAGATGAGGCCCGGAGCCCACGGGACTCCGTAGAACAGGCGTGTGCTAGGCTCGCGCACTTCAGTCGGCAGGGGGTTTTCCAGATGCGCAAGCTGTTCGCCTTCCTCGTGGTCGGTTCCTTGCTGTTCGCCGCCTGCGCGGAGGACAACCCGACGATCGGTGCCACCGGGGCGACCGCAACCGGCGGCACGGGCCAGACCGGAGCGGGACAGACCACGGC
>DASQTT010000106.1:0-20904 GCA_035641735.1 Actinomycetota bacterium
CGTCGCTCGATGATGTGCTGTTCGCCGGTGGATGTGTCCGAACGGAGGAAGTTCTAGAAGAACATCCCATGGCGGCACGACCTCCCGGATCGCCCACGCTCGTCGCCGACGCTGCCCTCCGCATCGTCGACTTCAGTGAGCAGGCGGAGAGCCCGCCGGACGCGGTCGCGGGCTGACCCGAGGACTGGAGCGCTGAGTACGAGCGTCTCGAGGGAGACACGATCCAACGGCGCCCGGTAGGTGATCAGCCGAAGGCAGCGAGGGTTTGATCGACGAGTTCGAGCGCGTCCAGCGTCTGCTCGATGTCGAAGCCGAACCCGAAGCGGATGCCTTTCGCGTCTTCTCCCAGGCCGAAGACCGAGGCCGGAACCAGCAGCACGGACCGTTCGGTACGGATCCGGTCGATCAGCTCGCCCGACGGGACCGGGAGGTCGTACTGCACGAACGCGATCGCGCCCGCCACCGGTGGGACCCATCGGAACGTGTCTGCGTGAGTGCGGAACCACGCTTCCAACGGCGGGTACTGAGCCCGGATGATCTGTCTCGTTCGCGCGAGGACCCGCTCCCGCGTCGTCGGCTCCATCGCCACGCCCGCGAGCACATCCGACAGCATCCCGGGGGTGAGCGTCGTGTAGTCGTGGCGCACCCACACGTCTCGGATGAGCTCCGGCGGCGCGACGATCCATCCGACGCGCAGTCCCGGCATCCCGAAGGCCTTCGAGAGTCCGGACGTGACCACGACCTTGTCGTACCGGCCCCAGAACGTGGGCGAGGCATCATCGGCGCCGAGCTCCGCGCCCCGGTAGATCTCGTCGGCGACGATCCATGCGCCGACACGGTCGGCGGCGGCGACGACCGCATCCATCTCCGCATCGGTCAGCACGTGGCCGGTTGGGTTGTCCGGGTTGCAGACCATCACGACCTTCGTCGCCGGCGAGACGGTGCGCTCGAGCTCGTCGAGGTCGAGCGCCCACCGGTCGCCCTTCAGCGTCAGACGGAACACGTCCGTCGCCTCGCCGAAGTGACGGCCCAGGCCCCATCCCTCCATGTAGTTCGGAACCATGAAGGCGAGCCGGTCGCCGGGCTCGAGGAGCGTCCAGAGCGTCAGGAAGTTCGCCTCCGAACCACCGTTCACGACCGTGACGTGGTCCGCCGTGGCGCCCGGGTACCAGGCAGCGATCCGGTCCCGCGTCTGGTGGGATCCCTCCGAGAGCGGGTACCCGAGCTTCGTTCCCAGGAACGATGCCGGGTCTGTGCCCGCCATCTCGAACAGCTCCGGCACGGACAGCGGCTGCACGCCCGACTCCGACAGGTCGTACTTGACGACGTGCCAGTGGAGCGACTGCATCCGCTCCATCTCGAACTGCTCGATGCGCACGGGCCGACTGTAGCAGCGGCCCGATCGAAGCAGGACCGCGAGGCGCGCTCCGGTATCGTCGCGCCGTGCGTGCGCCGGTGAAGGTCCTGCGAGCGGACGACGTCCGTGCGGTGCTGGACATGTCGTCCTGCATCGACGCGTGCGAACGAGCCTTCGTCGCGTACTCGACCGGTGCCGTAGCGCTCCCCGACGTGATCCATCTCGATGTGCCCGAGTCCTCCGGAGAGGTCCACGTGAAGGCCGGATACGTGCTCGGGGAGCCGCACTACGCGGTCAAGATCGCCAGCGGGTTCGTGTCGCCGACCGGCGAGCCGATCGTCGACGGCATGGTGCTCGTGTTCGACGCGCGGTCGGGCGCCCCGGTGGCCTTCCTGCTGGACGATGGGTACCTCACCGACCTGCGAACGGGCGCCGCCGGCGGCGTGGCGGCACGTCATCTGGCACCCGCACGCGTCGCGACGGTCGCCGTGATCGGCACGGGGGCACAGGCGAGCCGACAGCTGGAGGCGCTCGCGGCGGTGCGGCCGGGTTTCGAGCGCGTGCGTGTCTGGGGCCGGACCCAGGACCACGTGCGCGGCCGTGTCGCCCGGATCCTCGCGGATCATGGCGAGATCGACGTCGTCGCCTGTTCGTCGGTCCGCGAGGCCGTCGAGGGCGCGGACGTCGTGATCACGTGCACCGCCGCTCGCGAGTCGCTCGTGATCGACGACTGGCTCGAACCGGGCGTCCACGTCACGGCGGTCGGCTCGGACGGGCCCGGGAAGCAGGAGCTGGATCGAGGAGTGCTCGCGGCCGCCGACCTCGTGGTGGCTGATTCACGCGACCAATGCGCCCGCCTCGGCGAGCTGCAGCACTCACCGGATCAGCTGGCGCGAACCGTCGAGCTCGGTGAGATCTGCGCGGGGCTGCGCCGCGGCCGCGAAGACCCCGCGCAGAAGACGGTGTGCGACCTGACCGGCCTCGGCGTGCAGGACGTCGCGGCCGCGGCGCTCGTGATGGCACGGGCGGGCGACCGCGGCGAGGTGATCGATGTGTAGCGGATCCATGGCCTTGAGCCGGCGGAGAGGCAGACACGCGTATTAGCCTCCCGTCGTGGATCTCGCGGGGTTCGTCGCCGTCGCCGTCCTCGTGGTGATCACCCCCGGTCCGGATATGACCCTCGTCGCGCGCAACACGTTCGCCGGCGGCCGCATGGCCGGGCTGGCGACGTCCGCGGGGACGTGCTCGGGACTCCTCGTCCACGCCACCGCGGCCGCCCTCGGCCTCTCGGCGGTGGTCCTCGCCTCGTCGCAGGCGTTCACGGTCGTCAAGATCGCCGGCGCCGTGTACCTGGTGTTCCTCGGGATCCGGACGATCGTCGCCGCAGGACGGGATACTGCTTCGGCACTTGGGCCCAAGACCGCGGATCCGCGGACCGCGTACCGGCAGGGGCTGCTGACGAATGTCCTGAACCCGAAGGTCGCGGTGTTCTTCCTTTCCCTGCTACCGCAGTTCGTCCGCCCGGGACCGGGTTTCACCACACGGCTCCTGCTGCTTTCCGGCCTCTTCATCGTCATGGGGTTGGTCTGGTTGACGGCGTACACCCTGGTGCTGCACGCGGTACGCGCCACCGCCCGTCGTCCCCGGGTCCGCAAGGCGATCGAGACGATCACCGGGGTCGTGCTGGTGGCGTTGGGCGCTCGCCTCGCGCTCGAGCGGCAGTAGACGACGGCAGCGTGAGCCGCACATCCCGTCGTTCCGGCATGGTCGGGACCGTCGCCGGGGTAAACGTGGTGGACGACCCTGGGATGACTCGCTGATGGACGACTTCGTCGACACGCTGACCTTCGGGAACGTCCCGCAGGTAAAGACGGTGCTGGCATCCGTCGCCGCCGCGTTGGCCGTCTACCAGGTCGCCACGATGGCCGTCGGATACGGCAAGGTGAAGCTGCCGTTCCTCAGGCCTCGAGCCGCCTCGTTCGCCCACCGAACGGTCGGGGACGCGATCCTGCCGATCACCGCGCTGGTGGGCTGGATGTGCATCGCGTATTTCGGCTACGAGGACGGCGTCGAGCACGCGGCCGATGGGGAGACGGCGCGTGCGACGATCCACGTCGTCTCCGGCTCCCTGCTCCTCGCCGTGCTGGCGATGAAGGTGATCGTGGTGCGGCGATGGAGCTCGATGGAACGGTTCCTCCCTCATCTCGGCCTGAGCGTCTTCGGCCTGTTCGCGCTGACCTGGGCGACGTCCGCCGGGGACTACCTGTTCGGAGGCTGACCATGGCGAAAGGCCCGAGCTACACGAAGCAGCTGATCGGATCCCTCCTCGTGGCGGTGGTCATCACGGTCCTCGTGATCGTGGCCGTCACGGCCAAGATCGGACCGGGACTGGACGCCACGGAGCTCCGTGAACGGCAGGAGCTGCTCGAGGAGCGGCGGGAGGCGCGGGAGGAACGCCTCGAGGAGCAGCAGGACGAGTCCTAGCCGGATGAACCGGGCCGCGAGCCCGCCCGTAGACCTCCTGACACGACCAGGGAGGCTCGCATGAAGTTGGTTCGTCTCGCGGCGATCGCATCGGTATTGGCGCTCACGGGGGCGGCATGCTCCGAGGACGCAGGGACCGGAGACGGGACGGAACCCGAGCCCACGGAGGCGCCCGCGGAAGCGACCGTCATGGTCGAGGACTCCGACCTGGGCGAGATCGTCGTGGACGCCGAAGGACGCACGCTGTACGTGTTCCTCGCGGACGAGACCAGCGAGAGCACCTGCTACGACGAATGCGAGGACGCCTGGCCACCGCTCACGGTCGACGGCGAGCCGGTCGCCGGCGAGGGGGTCGACGGAGCCCTCGCGACGAGCGAGCGGACGGACGGCTCCACCCAGGTGACGCTCGAGGGCCACCCGCTCTACTACTTCGCGTCGGACGAGACCGCCGACGACATCAACGGGCAGGGAGTGGGCGACGTCTGGTACGTCGTCTCGCCGAGCGGCGACGCGATCCAGGAGTGAGCGCGCCGCGGACCTGAGCTCCTACCCGAGCTCGCCGAGATCGACCGCTTCGACGACGTTCGATACGGCGAGCCCCGGGACCTCTCCGCCCGCGATCGCGTAGACCACGTCGCCGACGGCGACGACGCCGAGCCCGTGCCTCGGGGTGGACATCGCCGGGAGCGACACCCACCGCGCCGCCTCGACGTCGAACGCCTCGGCCTCCGCGAACGTGGTGTCGGCCTCTCCCCCGGCGGCCACCACGTAGCCGCCGCCGGCACCGGCGGCGATCCCGCCGCGCGGCGTCGGCATGACCGGCAGGGTGATCCACCGACCGTCCCCGACGTCGAAGGCCTCGGCCGCGTTCAGGTTCGTCCCGATCCCGCCGGTGCGGCCGCCCATGACGTAGACGTGGCCGGACGTCCCGGCCACTCCGAGGTGCTCCCGGGGCGTCGGCGGTCCGTCGACCGTGTCCCAGCGCCCTGTTCCGGGATCGAACACGAGCATCGAGCCGGCGAGCCCCTGAGGACCGACGCCGCCCGCCACGTAGATCCGGCCGTCGACCGCCGCGGCCCCTCCGGCCGCCCTCGGCTCGGGCATCGGCGCCAGCTCACGCCAGCCGTCGTGCCCGAGCGCGAACGCGCGGTCCGTCGGCGCTTCGAGCCCCGGACCCACGTACCCGCCGAACACGTAGACCGTGCCGTCCGCGCCGGCGGCCATCGGATGGTTCACGGCCACCGGCAGGTCGGGTCCGGCGCTCCAGGTCTCGGCCTCGATATCGAAGATCTCGACCGTGGCGACGGTCAGCCCGTCCGCGACGAACCCGCCGGCCACCACGATGCGAGCCCCGTCCGAAGCGGCGGCCACCTCCGACCGAGCGGTCGGCGCCCCGGGCAAGGTGCGCCACGAGGCACCATCGACGGTGGGCGCCGGTGACGCCGCCGGCGGCAAGGCACCGGTGCACGACGCGAGAAGCAGGAAGAGCACACAGGCGGCGACGCTGAACCCGGACCTCATGGTCGCGAGGCTACCGCCACCCCTCGGCCTGATAGGCCGAAGGTTGTGTCAGGACCGACTTCGGATCGCCTCGACTTGCGGAGCTGCGTTCAGCCTGCTTCCGCGGGCAGCGTGTAGCGCTCCTCGATCGCCTCGAGGATGCGGCGGCGGCTCGCTTTCGCGTCCGACTCCTGCACGGCCCTCTCTGCCGTCTTCGCCAGCTTCTTGTCGCCGATCGCCTCCCGGAACCATCGCTCGTAGTCGCCCCGCTCGAGGTGCCACGTCCACGTCTCGTCATCGATCCCCTCGGCGACTTGGGCGAACAGGATCAGGTTCTGGACCCGTAGGTGCAGCTTGCCCTCCGGCCCGACGAAGAAGAAGGCGTCCTCCTCCAGGTCCCCTTCCGCGTACTTCCGCCGATGGCGCTTCAGGTCCTGCGCGGGCCGCAGCGGATCGAAGGCGAACGGTTGATCGTCGACGAACCAGACGACCGCCTGCCCCCTGCGCGGGCGCAGGGAGTCGGTCTCCGGCGGCGATATCCCTGCGGTCTGCGCGAATATCTCGAGCGACTCCTCGGCCCCCTCGGCCGGCGTGATCACCACGTTGACGGGCTCGAGCGCTTCCTTGGCCACGGCGTCCGCGTGCACCGTGACGAAGACGAGCGAGGTCACGTCCCGGGCCATGCTCTCCCCTGTCGTCTTGAGACCTGAGGGGAGTAGGTGGTGGGCTTCGTCCACGAGGAGCCAGTGGGGCCGTCCGTTGCGCGTGCGGAGCTCTTGGACCCTCGGCAGCAGCGTCTCGAGGAACCGTGGACGGTCGTCCAGCCGGACCCCGAGGAGGCCGAGCACGAGGCTCGCCGAGGGATCGGACAACACGTCGAGCGCCTCCTCGACCGTGGGTGCTCGATCGGGCGTGCCGAGAACGGTCACTCCTTCCAGCGTGTCGTAGTCGCCCTCCGGATCGACCAGCAGGAACTGGTACCCGCGCCCGCGGAGCCCCTCGACGATCCCCGTCGTGAGCGACGATTTCCCGCTGCCGGACGGGCCGGTGATCAGAACGTTCGTCCGGTGCGGACGGAGCGCGACCGGCTGGTCGCCGCGATGCCCGATCGGAAGGTCGTGTCGCCCCAGCCGTTCGTCGAGGCCGGCTAGGTCGTCCTCGAGGAGGGTCTCGACCAGCCCGATCACGCCGTGGCCGTGGTCGCCGTCCGTGACGAGGTCGCACCGCTCCTTGACCGACGGGAGGGCGTTCGCGACGGCGACGGAAAGCTCGCAGAGCTCGAGGAAGGCGTGGTCGTTCTCCGCGTCGCCGATCCCCACCACGTTGTGCGGCGACAGCTTCAGGTCATCGAGCGCCGCGCCAAGGCCGAAGGCCTTGTTGACGCCCGCCGGCAAGACCATCACCGCCCCCTTGTTGAAGATCACCTGATGCTCGAGGCCGAGAGCGTGGATCGCGTCGAGCACGGCCTGCTCGTGTGGTTCCCACGTCGCGACGATCACGCGGCCGACCGACAGCGGGTCGACGCCCCGTTCCTCCAGCGCGTGCACGAGCTTCTCGGGGGGTGGCTCGGCCAGATCGCGGACCTCCTTGGTCGCCGGATCGGCGAGGACGGCGCCGTTCTCGGCGACCACCCGGTCGAACAGGTCCAGCCGCTCGAAGACGCGTTCGACGTCGTTCAGCTCCCGTCCGGTCACCAGGATCGTCCTCCGGCCGCTCTCACGGACGCGTTCGAGGGCGTCAACCGCGGCCTCGGGGACCGACCCGTCGGAGGCGAGGGTCCCGTCGTAGTCGGAGGCGAGGCAGACGTACCGCATGGCCGCAGGCTTACCCGCCGGACGTGCGTCCCACCCCTCGACCAGCGCTCGAACGCCGGGCTTGACGGAACGCTCGTGTGTCGCTACATTCCGCCTCGAGAAGCCGCTGGAGCCCTCGGGTTCCGGCGGCTTCTCACTTGTTCTCCTCCGGCGCTTCGGCCTCCAGGTCCGGCGCCGGTGGGATCACGATCCGTCGCCCGTCCTTCCACACCTGCTCGATCCGGCGGTCCAAGGTCGCGAAGTCGAAGGGGTCGCCGTCGACGACGACCACGTCGGCGATCTTGCCGGGCGCGAGGGTGCCCAGCCGATCCTCCAGCCCCATCAGCTCCGCCGCGCTGGACGTCGCGGCGACGAGCGCCTGCTCCGGGGTGTATCCGTGCGAGGCCATCAGCGCGAGCTCACGGAGGTTCGTCCCGTGCGGCGCCACCGGGCAGTCCGTCCCCATGGCCACGCGGACCCCGGCGGCGGCGGCCCGCGAGAAGGCCTCGAGTTCGGGACGGCCGAGCGCCCGCATCTTCGCCCGCACGTCCTCGGATACCTGGGGGTTCTCCGCGATCGCCTCCGTCGTATCCCCCGCCGTGAGCGTGGGGACGAGCCACGTGCCCCTCTCCAGCATCAGTTCGATCCCCTCGTCGTCCAGGAACGTCCCGTGGTCGATCGAACGGACGCCGGCGCGCACGGCTCGCTTGATCCCCTCGGGTCCGTGGGCGTGCGACATCACCACCCTGCCCAGGTCCGCCGCGGTCTCGACGATCGAGACGACCTCGGCCTCCGAGAAGTTCGGCTGTCGCGGGTCGTCCCCGGGGGAGAGGAACCCGCCCGACGAGGCGATCTTGATGACGTCGGCGCCGGCCCGGACGACCTCGCGGACCTTGGCAGCCACGCCGTCGATCCCGTCGCACACGCCGTTCGGCATGCCGGGGTACGGATGGAGCCACGGGCTCGAGGCCCCGCTCCGGAGCCACGGGTCGTTGTGGCCGCCCGTCATCGACAGCATCGTCACGCTGATCTGCATCCGAGGGCCGACCAGGGATCCCTCTTCGATGGCCAGGCGCATCCCCGCGTCCGCTCCGCCGGCGTCCCGCACCGTCGTGATCCCGCACGCGAGGGTGCGTCGGAGGTTCTCGGCTGCCCGGAAGAACGGGGCGCTGAACGGCTCGTGCCAGACCCGCACCTCGTCGAAGTCCTCGTACCGGGAGATCAGGTGAACGTGGGTGTCGAACAGGCCCGGCAGGAGGGCCTTGCCTTGGCAGTCGATGCCGACGTCGCCGTCGAGGCCCGGGCCGACTTCCACGATCTTGCCGTCCTCGACGGCGACGTCGGCGTCCGCGAGGGGGGAACCCGACCCGTCGAAGACCCTCCCGCCGTGGAACACGGTCCTGCTCATCCGATGTCCACCTCCGCCTCGCTCCCAGGGACCTTCCGCGCACCGCCGCGAGGGCGCGGCGAACGCCGAGCATACGGACCGGGGAACGGACGGCGCTCGACTGCCGAGAGACCGAGCCCGCGTAGTGACGTGCTCGGCTCAACTCCGGCCCGCTCCGGGCCGATTCAAGGCGTATGGAGATCGCCAGCAGCCTCCACCGCGAGCGAGAGGCTCAGTTCCTCGAGGGCGTGGGCGCCTTCATCCGTAGGGACTTCGACACCCTGCAGCGGACGATGCATCCGGAGGTCGTGATGCGCCTCCCCGGATCCTCCTGGCTCGCCGGCACCTACCGTGGACCCGAGGAGGTCGGACGGTGCATCCTCGGTCTGCGGCACGTCCTGGAGGCCAGCCAGGATCTCGCCAGCTTCGCCCATCAGGACGACACGATGGTGGTGACGCACGACATCCGCCTCCACGGCCCACTGCACGACCTCGAGATGACCTTCTCGATCTCGATCGGCTTCGACGGCGAGGGGCGGATGGTGACCGTCGACGTCGAGGCGGCCGATCCGGGTCTGTTCGATCACGTGCTGCAGACGGCCCTCCTGGCCGTCGACGCCTCGCGGCCCGCCTGAGACGCGGGCCCTCCGCTCCCGTGCTACCCTTGTCGGCGAGGGCACCGATCGCGGTTCGCTACGAGCAGTTCCCTCACCCCCGGCAGGTTACGCCGGCGCCGACGGGCGAGACCCGAGCGGCGAAAGGAAGGAGGGGATCGCAGTGGCAACAGGAACCGTGAAATGGTTCAGCTCGGAGAAGGGCTTCGGCTTCATCACTCCCGAGGACGGCAGCGCAGATGTGTTCGTTCACTTCAGCGCGATCGCCGGCGAGGGATACCGAAACCTCGAGGAAGCGCAGAAGGTCGAGTACGACGTGAGCCAGGGCCAGAAGGGCCCGCAGGCGTCGAACGTGCGGCCGATCTGACATCTCCAGCACCGAGTTAAGCGAGAGGGCCCGGCCGACCGGCCGGGCCCTCTCCCGTTCTCCGGTGGATGCGGCTCTCGACGCCGGCTCGTCGACACGGCGGGACCTGCGAACCGGTGTGGTCAGCGATGGAGCGGAGCGCGGAACGAGCCGCCCGAGATCGGCGGCCGGGTCGCCGAGCGCAGGGAGAGATGCTTCATCTCGAGCGACGCCAACGCATCGTGCCGACCCGCCGCCAGATCCGCGATCGGATCGTCGCTCACGGCGAGGAGCTCCCGGAACCCTCGCGTCGCGACGGCGCGGTTCGCGAGGTACGCGAGCGCCGCGCCATCGGCGCGGCGGAGCGAGGCGCGGAGCGCGTGTCGCTCGCGTTCGCGCGACACTCGTGGCGGGACCCACACCGCGAGGATGGGAAGGGTCGGCGCGAGCGCCAGCGACATCCCGATCAGCAGTGCCAGCCGATCCGCGTCGTCCTCCACCGACCGTCCGCGGGCGACGGTATCCCGACCGACGCCCCGGATCTCGGCGGCGACCGTGGAGAAGCCCTCGCCCACGAGCGGGACGTCGGCGAGCTCACCGATCGCTTCGCCGGCTCGCCCGATCGCCCGTCCCGCGTCCTCGAGCCCGTCGCCCACCGCGCCCAGTCGCTCGACGAAGCTCCCCACCGCGATCCCGACGACGATCCAGACGATGGTCCAGCAGACCACCAGCACGTCGACCGCCACGACCGACCGCTGCGGGAGTCGTGCTTCGATCGATCCGATCACTCGTGAGGGGATGCCCGTCCGCCGCCCTGGGCAAACGCCGCGATCAGGCGACGCTGTGCGATCTCGAACCGTTGCCCGAGCGCTCCGTCAGGGTGGCCGGCGCCGTGTCCGGGACGACCCACTCGGGAGCCTCGCGGTCGATCCCCGGATCGAGCGCGGCGAACGAGGCCAGGTCGCGCTCGTCCGGGACGGCGGTGTCCGACCGGTCGAGCGACGCCGGCATCCAGACGTCGAGCGTGGTTCCCTGGCCGGGAAGGCTATGGAGCTCGCACCGGCCGCCGGCCATCTCCGCGCGCTCGCGCATCGCCGCGAGCCCCATGTGTCCGGGCGCGGCCACGAGGGCGTCCTGCGGCTGGAAGCCGACGCCGTCGTCGATGATCTCCATCGCGACGCCGCCCTCGCTCTCGGAGAGGCGCACGCGGACGTGCTCGGCCGCGGCGTGCTTCCGGACGTTCGTGAGCGCCTCCTGGGCGATCCGGTAGAGGATCAGCCGCGTTTGTCCTGACGGCTGCACGGCCAGGTCGTCCTCCACGACCCACCGGAAGGCGCCCTCGGCGTTCTCCAGGAAGGCGCGCAACGCGGGCACCAGCCCGTGCTCGTCGAGCACCGGAGGCCGGAGGTCGAACAGCAGGTGACGGAGCCCCCGGATCGCGACCAGCACCGAGTCCTTCGCCTCCACGATCCCGTCCAGGCCGGGGTGGGCCTTGGCCAGGAGCTCCAGGCGCATCTTCAGGGCCACCAGCTTCTGGACCGGGTCGTCGTGGATGTCGCCGGCGATGCGCTGGCGCTCCTCCTCACCGACGTGGACCACGTGCTCCAGGAGCCGCCGCCGCTGCGCGTCGATCTCCTCGAGGTGGTGGATCGCCGTCCGGAGCTCCCCGGTCCGCTCCGCGACCGTCGTCTCGAGATCCGCGTTGTGCTCCTCGAGCTGTTCCTTGAGCTCCTGGATCTCCAGGACCCTCGCCTCGCGCTCCTCGGACAACCACGCCGCGTTGAGGGCGAGCGCCCCGTGTGACACGAACTGCTCCACCATCGCCACCATCCATCGGCGGATCCCTCCCTGATCGCCGCCCCGCTCGAGGACGACGATGCCCAGCGCGCGTCCCCGGTCGGCGAACATCGGGACGACGAGGACGTTCCGGCTCCGAGGGAACGTCGCCGCCAGTCCCGGATCGGTGTGCGGGTCGAATCCCCGGAGCGCGACGACCGAGCGCTCCGAGATCGCCCGGTCGACGACCGGATCGGGCCGGAGGAACGTCCGCGGAGTCAACACGTCGCCGGCGGTCGCGATCACCGAGAGCTCGCCCGCCGGCGAGGCCATCACGGCGCCGCCCTGGAACGAGAAGGTGTCGGCGAGCTCGGTCAGGAGGATGTCGGCGATCTCGTCGGGGCCGCCGGTGGTCTGGATGCGTCGGAGCATCGACGAGAGGCGCTCGAGATCGACCTTCTGACCCCGGAGCTCCCGTTCGCTGAGAGCGGCGAACGTCGCGGTCACGAGGGTCGCGAGCCACAGGCCGGCGATCGTCGCCAACGTCGTCGTCTCGATCGCCGCGTACGAGCGGCCGCCTGGGATCAGCCCCGCGGGCTCGGAGAACGCCACGAGGAGGTACAGGAGCGTGTGCCACATCGCGATCTTGAGACCGCTCCGGTACGAGAACAGGAGCGTCACGACGACGACGTGGCCGAGCGCGAGGAATCGGACCGGGCTGGTGGCACCTCCGGTCGCGGCTACGGCCGCGGCCAGTGCGATGCCGTCGAGCAGCAGCGTCCCCCGTAGCACCGGGACGACCAAAGCCTCCGACCGGCGGTCGAGCGTCGCCGCGGCCGCCGTGATCGCGAGGTAGAGGATCGTCCCGGCCGCGATCACGCCGGCGTGCACTGCGGGTTCTGGGCCCGTCCAGGCGAGCCCCACCACGCCGGCTCCCAACAGCACCCGGAGCGCCAGCAGGTACCTGGTGCGCTCCCCGATCGAGAGCAGCTCGGCCGGATCCGGCGCCGTCCGGCCGAGCCTCGCTCGCACGGAGATCATGCGAAGGTCACGACCTCGGTCCGGACCGGAGCCCGGATCAGCTTCGGGTCGTTCCGGTCCATCCGCCCCTGGACCATGACGAAGGCCACCGTGACCCCGAAGAGCACGGCCAGGAGGAGCAGGCCGCGCACGGCGCCCTCGATGATGCCGTCGAAGCGTTCGGGCGAGCCGTGCGGCGGCAGCGGCGGCCTGATAGCGGTCGCGGCCGACCCGATGAGCGTCTCTTGCGGCGCTTGCGCGATGAACGCCTCCCGCCCCAGCGCACCGGACCGGGCCACGGGCGATCCGGGATCCCGCCCGGGACGCTCGCCGCCACCGGCCTTGGTCCCGGGGCCGCTCTCGTGCGCGGCCGGACCGTCGCCGCCGGGCGGCAGGATGGGGTCGCCACCGTTCAGGACGTCGTCCACCACGTCGAGCACGGGATCGACGACGGGATCCGTGGCGTCCTCGGCTCCGTCGACCTGGTCGACGATCTCCCCGACCGGATCGTCGAGCACCTCGTCGGGATCGGTGGTGACGATGTCGTCGAGGCAGTCCGGCTCGAGCGCGAGACAGGAGCCGACGTCGGCGCGCGCCGGAGACGACAGGACGAGCATGGAGAGGGCTCCGAGCACCACCGCGAGCCGCCTCATCGGACCTCCTCCTTTCGAGGCTCGGCGTGAGCCGCCCCCTCGTGATCGACCGGGTCCACGATCCATTCCTCCGCGCTCCACGAAGGGAGGCTCGCCGGGAGGTCCGCGAGGTGGCTGGCGGAACGGAGTCGGTCGCCCTGCGCCAGTCGGACGCCGAGGCGACCCAGCTCGTCGAGCTGTGACAGCGACGTCACGTCCTCGGCGATCACCTGGGCGCCTCCCTTCGTCGCGGCCGCGACCGCGGCCGCGACGATCGCGTGCCGGGCGCCGTCGAGATGGACCCCGTCCGTCACCCCACGGTCGAGGCGGACGAATTCGGGCCACAGCGCCACGAGCTGTTCGAGGCTGCCCATCCCCGCGCCGACGTCGGCCAGGGTGATCCGCACGCCGCGATTCCGCAGCGGTTCCAGGGCGGTGGCGAGATGGGGATCGGGAGCCGACAGCTCGCTCAGCGCGAGCACCAGACGCCCGGCCCAGGTCTCGCGGATCGCCCGCTGGAACCGGGACGAGGCGACCGTCCTCGGACTCGCCTCGATCTCCACGAAGAGCGACTCCGGCAGCACCGGGAGCGCGGCCAGCGCCGCTTTCAGCGCCGCGAGCTCGATCTTGGTCAGCAGGTCGACCGCCTCCGCTTCGCCCGCCCAGGCGTCGAACGGCCTGCTCGGCAACATGGCGACGTGCGGCTGGGCCTCGACACCCACGACGTGTCCGGTCTCCAGATCGATGATCGGCTGGAAGGTCGCGGTGACGCAGCCACTCTCGAGAACCCGTTCGACCCGGGTCCGCTGCTCCTCCCGCCGTCGATCCGACGAGCGCAGCCGGTGGGCCCGCTGCCGCCCCTTGCGGCCGGCCGACCGGTGGATCGCCTCCAGGATCGCGTCGGTCGACTCGCTCTTGGGCACGTAGTCGCGCGCCCCGGCGCCGATCATCCGGATCCGCGTGTCCTCGTCTTCGTGCGCGGACAGGGCCACGACCTTCGTGTCGGGATGCCGCTTGGTGATCTCCCGCACCGCCCGGATGCCGCCGCCGCCGGGCATCCGGACGTCCATCAGAACGACGTCGGGCCGCTCCTCCACCGCGAGCGCGATCCCGGTCTCCGCGTCGTGTGCCGCTCCCACCACCCGGAGGGACGGGTCCGATCCGATCAGCGACCGGAGGACGTCCACGACCGACTCCTCGTCATCCACGATCAGCACGCGGATCGGGTCCATCTCGCCTCCTGGTTCCGTGAGGGGCGACACCGTGCTACCTGACTTCAGGTATCGGCTCCAGCGGGTCGTAGCCGGATAGCAAGTTGGGGCCGTTCCTCCACGACGAACATCCGACTGAACCGATGCCACCCGGCGTGAGCTTCGGCCGGGGTCGAACGGCCGGTCTGTCAGCCGGACGGGTGAGGCCCCGACCGGGGGTCAGGCCGGTCGATCGCGTCTCGGACGTCGAACGCGTGCCGGCCGGGCCACCGGATCGTCCCTCCGTCCGGCTCGGGCAATGGACCGGGCCGACCGAGATAGAAGCCCTGACCGAACGGCACGGACAGCGCCCGCAGCTCCTCGAGGTCCGCCTCGGTCTCGATCCCTTCGGCGATCACCCCGATCCCGACGTCGGTCGCGAACGACACCATGCGCTGGATCAGCGATCGCCGGAAGGGATCCGTCGCCACGCCGGCCACGACCGAGCGATCCAGCTTGATGAAGTCGGGCGACAGGGCGACGACCCGTGACAGCCCCGCGTAACCGGCGCCCACGTCGTCGATCGCGATCTTGACGCCGAGGTCGCGGAGCGAGTGCAGACACGCCAGGGCCGCCTCCTCGTCGGCGAGGGGGCCCTCCGTCACCTCGAGCATCAGGCGATGCGCCCGATCTCCCAGCACGCCGGGCAGCTCCTCCGAACAGATCGTTCCCGGCGAGAGGTTCACGGACAGATAGGTCCCCGCAGGGATCCGGTCGAGGTGCGCGATCGCGAGCTCGATCGCGGTGATCTCGAGCTCCGGCAAGAGGCCCACCGAGGCCGCCTCTGCGAACCAGGCCTCGGGCGAGCGATGTCTCGGTGTGCCGCGGAAGCGGACGAGCGCTTCCACTCCGGCGACACCGCCGCCGAAGAGGTCGACGATCGGCTGGAACACGACGTCGATGCCGGACCCCTCGATCGCGCGGGAGATCCGATCGCCCGCCACACGACGCTCTCGAGCCGTGCGGTCCGAGCCTCGTTCCACGAGCTGCTCCGTCATCGATGCGAGGGAGCTGACGGCGAGGCTCGCCTTCCCGTCCACCGCCCGATGGACCGCGCGGAGGATCTGCTCGACGGGCTCTTCCTTCCCGACGTAGCCGGTCGCTCCGGCATCGAGCATCGCCAGCACCGCCTCGGCATGGGAGTCGGCGGATACGGCGACGACCCTCGTGGGCGGGCTGTCCCGCCGGATCCCTCGCGCCGCGACCGCTCCACCGCCCCCCGGCATCCGCACGTCGACGAGGGCAACGTCGGGTCCGGCGGCACGGGCGAGGTCGATCGCCTGTCGCGCGTCTCGAGCTCGGCCGACGACGTCGATCGCCGGGTCGGAGGCCATGAGGTCCGTCATCACGTCGAGGACCTCTTCCTCGTCGTCGGCCAACAGGACTCGGATCCGATCCATCGAGTGCTCCTCTCCATCCGGTCGTTCGAGGATGTGCCCGTGAGCCGCTGCGGTCGATAGCGCCCCGTGGTCATTCCTCGTGTCGGCCCGATGGCGTGCGATGCGTCGCCGGGTGTAGGGAGCGGCGACGCCGCGCATCCCCACTCCGCCCCACGGTCGTCGGCCGGTCACGGCATGGTGTCTGCGCTGTGCTATTCCATCTGATGTGATCGCGTTGGGGCACGTCGTCGAGGCCGTTCGGCTCGAACGGCTCGAACGGTTGCAGGCCTCGATGCGAGCGCACGACGTCGAGATCTGTCTCCTCCTCAACGAGCCGAACGTCCGCTACGCGACCGGCGCGACCGCGATGCCCGTGTACGCGATGAGCACGTTCGTTCGGTGCGCCCTCGTGCCGCAGGAAGGCACGCCGATCCTTTTCGAGCACGGCAACTCCGTGCATCGCTCGGCGGTCCGCGCCCCGGACGTCCGCCCGATGCACGCCTGGGAGTTCTACGACGACCCTCAGGCGGAGGCAGGGGCGTGGGCGGACGAGACGTTGGCGGCGGTGCGCGAGCTCGGTGCGAGCGGCACCTCCGTCGCCGTCGACCGTCTCGGCACGCCCGGGTTCCTCGCGCTCGAACGCCGGAACGTCGCGCTCAGGGATTCGGCCCCCATCACCCAGGAAGCTCGACGCGTGAAGACCCCGGGTGAGCGGGTGCTGCTCGAGCGGAACGGGGAGCTTGTGATGGAGATGCTCGGCGCACTCGAACGAGCGATCGAGCCGGGCGTCACCGAGCGTGAGCTCCTCGCCGTGCTGGCCCGGACGATGATCCGAGGCGGGGGCGAGTACCTCGCGACCACGACGGTGTGCAGCGGCCCGAACACGAATCCCTGGCGCGCCGAGGCGACGGATCGCAACGTGGATAGCGGTGACCTCGTGTTCGTGGACACCGACACCGTGGGGATCGAGGGCATGTTCTCGTGCGTGTCCCGCACCTTCCTGGCCGGACGCGGGCGGCCCGCTGCCGAGCAGGCCGACGCGTACCGAGCCGCGCACGACTGGCTCCTGGAGATGACGGCGCTCGTCCGGCCGGGGATCACGTGCGGCGAGCTCGCCCATATGGCCCCGCGCCTGCCGGACCGCTACCTCCCGCAGCGATACGAGTGCATGATCCACGGGATCGGACTCGAGGAGGAGAACCCGAGCGTGTGCTACCCGCAGGATCGCCAGTCGAACGCGGACACCGTGATCGAGGCGCACATGGCCCTCGTCGTCGAGCTCTACGCCGGCGAGGTGGGCTCAGGTCACGGCGTCAAGCTCGGCGATCAGGTTCTCGTAACGGAGGATGGTTGTCGAGTGCTCGCTCCCTATCCCTTCGACGAGCGGCTGCTCGTCGCCGGCTGACTCAGGAGACCGACGATGGATCCCAGGATCACGCTGATCACGTTGGGCGTCGACGACCTCGAGCGGTCGCTCGCGTTCTATCGGGACGGGCTCGGCCTCTCGAGCGAGGGCATCGTCGGCACCGAGTTCGAGCACGGCGCGGTCGCCTTCTTCCCGCTGCGGCAGGGCATCAGCCTCGCGATCTGGCCGCGCGCGAGCATCGCTCACGACACCGGGCTCCCGAAGGACCCTCCGAGCGCCACGGAGTTGACGATCGGGCACAACGTCTCGAGCCACGAGGAGGTCGACGACGTGATGGCGCAGGCGGAGGTTGCGGGCGCGACCGTGATCAAACGATCAGCGGAGACCTTCTGGGGCGGCTACGCCGGCTACTTCCAGGATCCGGACGGCCACGTGTGGGAGGTCGCCTGGAACCCGGACATGCTCCCCGAGGGTACGTAACGGTCCGCGACGCTCGCGCCGCGACTACACTCGGTCGCTACAGGAGGTGCGCGTATGGGTTGCGCGATGGTCATCCGTGGACGCGGCACCGCGTCCACACGCGCCGCCGGCCTCCGCGGGTCGAGGACGGCACTTCCTCTCCCCGCGGATCGCGGCTGATCTCGTCAAGCGGTTCGACATCCGCCGCGACGATCTCGTGGTGGAGATCGGGGCAGGCTCCGGTCGGCTGACGAGGGAACTCGCGCATGTCGCCGGATTGGTGCTGGCGATCGAGGTCGACGACCGACTGGCCAGACGCTTGGTCCGGGCCACGTCGTCGTGGTCGAACGTGTACGTCCACGGAGGCGACGCCGAGACCGCTGCCTTCCCGCCAACGCCGTTCCGGACCGTGGGGAACATCCCCTTCTCGATCTCGACGGCGATCCTCCGGCGCGTCCTCGAGGACCCGAGCGCCCAACGGATCGACCTGATCCTCCAACATGAGATGGCGCGGAAGCGAGCCCGTCCGAGAGGCACGGTCCTCTCGGTGCTGTGGCATACGACGTGGCACCTCGAGGTCCGCGGACACATCCCCGGTAGCGCCTTCCACCCGCCACCGTCGGTGGACGCCGCATGGCTGACGGGGACGCGGCGTTCGACGCCGCTGATCGCCGGCGGTGAGATGCACTCCTTCGAGCGGTTCGTTCGGAAGGGCTTCGCCAAGGCCGAACTTCCGATCGCCCGATCGCTGGGTCTTCGATCGTCGGTGATCAGACGAGGTGGGGTCCAGGTCGACGCCCGGGCCATCGACCTCGACGCGAAGGACTGGGTCGCAATCTTCCGCGCGAACCGCGGATGACGCGAGCCGCTGGCGTCGGCGATCCGCACGCCGCGGACACCCTCCGCCGTGCGGATCCCTCAGGTGACGAGGATCCCTCCGAACGAGCGGACCGCGTCGCGAGCGGAGCGCGGCGGGAACTCGACCGCGCCGGGGTCCAGGGCGTGTTCGCAGCGTGCGGAGTAGGCGAGCACGAACGCTGCGGCCGCACGCGCCGTGCCACGTTCTTCGGCCACGAACGGGCGCCCACGCGCGCGTTCGTACGCGTCGATGAATCCCTCGATCTCATCGACGTCCGGCGCGATCGGGGCGGGGAACCGCCACTGCATCGTGAAGGATCCGGCGGCCTGTCCGACCAGCACCGCCTCAGGCGCGCGGCAGAGGCTCTGCCAGTCGTAGACGACCGCGAGCCGGTCGCCGTCGAACCGCATGTCCTTGACCGACCAGTCACCGTGACCCACGACGTCACGGCCGCCGGCGGACGTCACTCGCCGTCGTGCCCGGCGCCCCAGTTCGTCGATCCATCCCGCGGTGGAAGCCGTCGCCGCGAAGTCGAACATCGGGTGATGGGGGCGAGGCCACGGAGACACCGCGACCTCGAGCATCGACCGGGGCAGATCACCGACTCGATCGGCGACGCCGAGATCGGTCGTGAGCGCGATCAGCCGGGCGAGCGCCTCGGCGATCCGTGAGCGGATCTCCGGACGGTGGGCGTCGGCCCAGTCGCCCTCGAGCTCCAACGTCTCGACCAGCGCCGAGCCGCCGCCGAGCGGCCGCGCGCCCAGGAGCGGCCGCGGGCACGGGAAACCGCGTTCGACGAGACGGCCCTGGACGAACTGGACGGCGTCGAGGAACGCTCGACCGTATCGCGGACCGAAGACCTTGACGCACACGCGCCGTCCGTCCCGCAGCTCGAGTCCGAACACCGACGTCTGGTGCGACTCGAACAGCAAACAGGCTGCCGCCGCCGATCCGAGGTGCTCCTCGCAGAAGGTCGAGACGAGCCGGTCGATCGCGGACGGATCGACGGTTCCGAACGTCTCTTCCTCTGACGTACGAGGCACGGTGGGCCAGATCGCGAACGCCTCCGCGACGGCGGCGGCGATCGCGGTCATCGCCCCGGCGTGGAGATCAGCCGGTCCGGCGGCGGGCACCCCCGCCGCGTGCGGCTTTCGCCTCGTCGACGCTCCGCCGCAGCGCATCCATCAGATCGTCGATCCGACCGCCCGCAGCCGGATCGATGACCGCCGGCTCCTCGATGCGCTCAGGCGTCCGTTCCGAGATGATCCGCAGGAGCTCCTCCCGGTATTCGTCCGCGAAGGCCGACGGTTCCCACTCGGCCGCGAGCATCTCGACGAGCTGCCTCGCGACATCGAGCTCCCGGCTCCCGATCGCGGCCTCGGCCGCGTCGCGGATCCGCGATGGCATCTCGCGGACCTCGTCACCGAAGTACAGCGTCTCGAGCGCGATGGCCCCGTCCATCGGACGGATCGCGACGAGGTGCGGCTTCGTCCGCAGCACGAAGCGGCCGATCCCGACACGCCCCGTCTCCTCAAGTGCGCGGAGCAGCAACGCGTACGGCTTCTCCGCGCCCGCCGCCGGCACGACGTAGTACGCCTTCTCGAAGTAGACCGGGTCGATGTCCTCGAGCTCGACGAAGTGCTCGAGGTCGATCGTGCGGCTGGGGGTCGGGCGGGCTCGCTCGATGTCCTCGCGATCCAGGAACACGAAGGCTTCCGGTTCGACCTCGTACCCGCGGACGAGGTCCTGGTAGGCGACCTCGGTCTCGCCCCCGCCGGACGATCGTTCCGGCTCGGCCTCGCCTTCGTCGCCCTCCGCCGGCTCGGCGAGGGGATGCTCGGTCGGCTCGTCCTCGACCTCGTCGTCCTCGGTCGGCTCCGCCAGCGGGTACGTCTCGTCCACGACCCGGCGGTACCGGACGCGCCGGCCCTGGCGGTCGAAGAGGTGGAACCGTACGTCCTTCGGCTGCGTCGCGGGCATCAGCGACACCGGGATCGAGACGAGCCCGAAGCTCAGGGTCCCGGTCCATACCGATCGGGGCATGCGTTCATCCTAGCCGCGGTCTCCCGGAGCGGCTTCGGGAGCAGTCGGTTCGCCGGCGCCATCGGTCGTGGTCGCGTGGCGGATCGGTCCGAAGAGCGTCCAGAAGAACGGGACCGTGTACCCGATAGCGGCGACCAGGATCGTTCCCCGAGGTCCGAGGCGCTCGTCCTCACCGAGCAACCCACCGGTCAAGGCGCCGAGGATCGTCATCACCCCCCACAAGACGCCGACGCTCGCGTACACGCGACCGATCACCCGCTCGGGGGTGATGGCCTGGCGGAGGCTCGAGAGCATCACCCACTGGACGATCCCGCCGAACCCTCCCAGGATCCCCGGCAGGCCCAGGAAGAACAGGTTGAGCGCCAGCGGATGGTCGGCGTCGGCCAAGACCATCGTGAAGGGGCTCGCCGCGACGAGACCCAACCCAAGGATCGCCGCTCGGCCGGCACCCATCCGCCGTTCGATCCAGGGGGCGGCGGCGGATCCGGCGAGGAACCCCACCGACGCGATCGCGAAGACGATGCCGAGCGCCGCCGGGGGAAGTCGCACCATCTTCAGGACGAAGATCCCATAGACGGCGAACGAGAGCGCGTTCACGAACTCCAGCAGCACGAGCGGTGTCGTGATGGCTCGCTGCAT
>DASQTT010000107.1:0-4930 GCA_035641735.1 Actinomycetota bacterium
CCCCCCGCCGACGACGCGGTGGCACTCGGTGAGGTGCGCCTGTCGAGCGGCAAGCGCGTCGGCGCCTGGGCGCTGGAGGGCGACCTCGACGTCGGCGAGGTCCGGAGCAACACGTTCCCGATGGAGTGGCCGCCGCGCTCGGGCCGGATGCAGGAGTTCCCGGAGGTCGATCGCGCCGAGTGGTTCGACCTGGAGGCGGCTCGACGGAAGCTGCTGAAGGCTCAGCTGCCGTTCCTCGACCGCCTGGCCGGGAAGCCCGAGGGCTTCACGCCCGCTCCTCGAACGTGAGCGCGTAGACCTCCTGACCTCGGGGATACTCCTTGGTCGGACGGCTCTCCCTGGAGGCCGTCATTCCCAGCGCTTCGTAGATCCCGTCCTGCTCGTCGTGCAGGTGCTCGCCGAGGAACACGTTCGCCACGATCTCCTTGGGGCTCGCCGCCGCGGTGACCATCCGGACGGCCCCGACGACCGGCGGGCCGACGATCGTGAGCTCGCCGGCGATCTCGACCAGGACGCCCGGCCCCGCGTCGAGACCGACCGAGAGGCCCACCCCGTCTGAGAGGTTCCGCGAATTGCGCCGGAAGTCCTCGAGCACGCGCGCGTGGAAGAGCTCGATCAGCTCGTGCGCCGTATGGGCGAGGTTGCCGGCCGCCTCGACGAAACGCCGCTGGTACTCCTCCTCGTCTCCCTGCTGCACGACCCAGTAGGCGAGGAAGCCGTCGCCGGTGAACTTGTCGAACCATCCGCCCGGCGTGCCGATCCCACGCCGGACCGCGGACACGAACTTGTCCATGATCTTCGCGAACAGCTCGAACTTCACGGCCTCCTTCATCAGCGTGGTCGACTCGCGGATGTCGGCCGCCATCACGAACATCTGCAGCGGCTGATTGTCGATGATCGCGTCGATCAGCTCGTCCGACCGGAACCGCTGCTCCCAATCGGGCGGAGCGTGCGTCGTGAGGAGGCCCGCGATGCGCATGCGCTCCTGCTCTCGATCGAGCGGCTGCTCCTGCTCCTCCGACATGACGCCGGAGCCTAGCCCGAGGACCGCGATCAGCGAGGGCGGACGTTCCTGCCGCTCTGCTCCAGGGTCGCCGGCGACGTCGAACCGAGCGACCTCACGCGAAGAAGTCCCTGAGGACTCCCGCCAGGACCGTTGGATCGACGTCGTGTCCCTGGCCGTCGAGGAACCGGGCCCGGCCGTCCGGGATCGCCTCCGCCAGCGCGGTGGCCGTGTCGCGCATCCACGGCATGTCCGCGCCGCCGGCGACGACGAGCGTCGGGACCTTCACGTTGGCCGCGCGATCGACCGGGATCCGGTAGTCACCCATGATCCGGGCGTCGTAGGCGAGGGTGTGCGCGAGCGCCTCGGTGCCCGCCCACCACGGCTGGCTCCGGGCGCCGGCGACGAATTCGGGCGGCATGCCGACGACCCGTGTCATGAAGTACTCGACGGCGTCGCCTCGCCGACCCTCCGCCACCATCGTCTCGTACTGCTCGACCTGGTCCTCCGGGGGCGTAGGGACACCCTCGGGGATGAACGGCGGCTCCCACATCGCCACCTTCGCGATGGGCAGGCCCGCCTCCGCCGCGAGCATCGCCAGGACGGCGCCCGACGAGGAGCCGTACAGACCCGCCTCGCCGCCGGCCGCTTCGATCACGGCCTCGATGTCCTCGATCTCGCGATCGATCGCGTACGGCGCCGTGTCGCCGCTGGGGCCCCGACCCCGTCGGTCGTAGTTCAGGACCGTCAGGTCGGCCGCGAGCTCCTTCGCCAGCGGCGCGTTCGACGACCGGTCCACCGACCCTCCGCTGACCAGGATCACCGGCGGCCCCTGCCCGATCCGGTCGAACGCGATCTCCGTGCCGTCCCTCGAGGTGACCGTCTCCATCGTCGGTCGCTCCTTTCCCTCTCGTTCAACCCTAGGCGAACACGCCGTTCAGCCACGACTCCCACGCGCGCTCGGTCTCGGCCTGGTCCAGCCCCTCGCGGAAGATGTGGTGGCCGAGCCCGACCGGACCGCCGAACACGCTGATGTGCATGAACCGGTAGATCCCGTCGTCGGTGCGGACGCCCAGGAAGTCGCGGGAGAGCCAGTCGACCTCGCCGTCGAGCTGCGGGAGCCCCTCGGGCGTGAGTCGCACGCGGTCCCCGAGCGCCGGTGGGCCGTCGAGGCCGAGCGCCCGGTGGTACGTCGCCCAGGCTTCGTCCCGATCCGGGATCACCGGGCCTCCGAAGACGTTCACCGGCGTCGCCGTCCGGCCGCGGAAGTGCGTGAGGTACACGCGCAGCTTGTCGAAGTACATCGGGTCACCCTCGGACAGGCCCTCGTACTCCTTCTCCCAGTTGTCGCCCAGGAAGCCGCTGTGCACCCAACGGACCACGGTGCTGCCCTTCTCGCGCCCCTCGACGAGGTATTCGAAGGCGTGGAACGCGCCGTCCGCTGCCTCGGGCGTGCGGCTGGCGAACCGCGTGGGCGGCTCCCACGCCGTGATCGTGGCGTCCTCGCTGGACCCGCCGAAGTCCATGTGAGTCGTGCCGCCCTCGCCCGGTTCGATCTCGTTGCGACCCATGAACCAGGAGTCGACCCCCGGTCCGGTTGCGATCGCCTGCCAGACCTCCTCGGGCGTCGCGGGAACTTCGATCTCGTGGGTCAGCTCGAAGGGGTGTGCCATCTCAACGCTCCTTTCCGACGGTCGCGGCCGTCCCGTTTCCGGGCGCGTCCGCGCGGTGCTCAGGCTTCAGGCTCGGATGGACGGCGACGAGGACGCGATGGTCCCGGCCGCCGTTCGCGTGCTCGTCGTGGTACTTCGCGATCAGGGACGTGACGCTGCGCGCGAGCTCCTCGGCGAAGGCGGCGCGGTCGGCGGCGGACGCGAACCGGATCTCCCCGTCCATCGCGAACGTCGCCAGCCGCTTCCGCGCCTTCGTCGCGCCGACGAGCAGCTGTCCCACCTCCCGGACCAGCCGGGCGGCGAGCGCGATCATCCAGCGCGCGGAGAGCCGGTCGGCGAAGCGCGACGGGTCCGGCTGGACCGCCGCGAGCGCCGCCGGGGAGATCACGTACGACAGCGCGGTGGCCTGGAGGATCCGCTCGGTCATGTTGCCCTTGCGGCGCTCCCCGACGAGCTCGATCAGCCCGTGATCCTCCAGGGTGCGCAGGTGGTAGTTCACCTTCTGACGGGGCAGGCCCACCCGGCCTGCGATCGAGGTGGCCGACCCCGGCTCCGCCAGCTCGGCGAGGAGCTTCGCGCGGATCGGGTCGAGCGATACCTCCGCGGCCGCCGGGTCCTCGATCACGGTCACCTCCTGGATCACGGCTCGATCCTAACCACCGACAACTTTTCTTGTCAAGGCTGGGTCTACGGCTGAGCGGGCTCGGCCTCGCGGAGCTCGCCGGCGAGCAGATCCATCAGCAACCCGTCGTGCCACGTCCCGTCCGGCCCCCGCTCGTAGTCCCGCATCACCCCGACCGGCCGGAAGCCGACCTTCTCGTAGGCGCGGATCGCGGCCGCGTTGTCGGCGGCAGGGTCGATCGTCAGGCGATGGTGGGAGCGCTCGTCGAACAGGTACCGCGCCAGGAGACGCACCGCCTCGACGCCGAGTCCCTCGCCGTGCCGCGCGGCGGTGAGGTAGACGTCGATCCCCGCGTGGCGGTACATCGGGTCCTCCTCTTCGTGGTACTGGATCGCGCCGACCGCCTCGCCATCCGTCTCGATCACGAGCGTTCGCTCGTCCCTGACGAACTCGTCCATCTCGCCGGGCTCGAGATGCCCCCACCACCTCGTGATGGCGGACTCCTCACGGATCGAGAGCAGGCGCGACGCGTCCTCCGGCGTGGCGGATCGGAGGGTGACGCGGGGACCGGTCAGGATCATCCGGGAACGCTACGACCGCTCACCGGTCGTCACCGACCCGCATCACGACGAGGACCGCCCCGGCCCCGCGGGGTGAGCGGAGGCACGGTTCGGCCGGCCGCGGAGGCCTCGATCAGCTGGGCGAGGCGCCGCTCGCGAGTCTCCGGCTTCTTCGCCGACATCACCCAGCGGATCGCCGCCTGCCGGTACGACGGCGGGCGAGCCTCGAACCCCGCCCAGGCCCGATCCTCCGCTCGGAACCGTCGCTCGAACTCCGGGCTGAAGGCGGCGGTGTGCCGCTGCTCGTAGGAGTAGACGCCCGAACGATCCTCTTGCCTCGCCTCGAACGCGCGCAGGCCCGCCGGACGCATCCGACCCTGCTCGATCAGCTCCGCGACCCGATCGATGTTGATCCGGCTCCAGTTGCTGCCGGGTCGTCGCGGGGTGAAGCGGTTCATGTAGCGCTCGTCGTCGATCCGCTTGCGGATCCCGTCGATCCACCCGAAGCAGAGCGCTTCGTCGACCGATTCCTTCCAGGTCATGCTGGGCTTGCCGGTCGACTTCCGGTAGTAGCCGACCCACACCTCCCGCTCGGTTGCGTGATGTTGCTCCAGCCAGCGTCGGAAGGCCACGGGCGTCTCGAACGTTGTGGGTTCCATGAGCTTCGAGTCTGCCACCGGTCCTTCTCCGGCGCGGGCGGGGTCGGCACCCCTCCCTATGCTTGCGGCGATGGAGTGTCAGGTCTGCGGGCAGGCGCTTCCCGAGGGCGCCCGGTTCTGCCCGAACTGTGGAGCGCCGGTGGCCACCGCGCTCGCCACCGAAGAGCGGAAGGTGGTCACGGTCCTGTTCGCGGACCTTGTCGACTCCACCGGACTCGCGCACCGGCTGGACCCGGAGCGCACCCGCGAGGTCCTGGGGGGGTTCTTCGACGCCGCCAGCGAGGAGCTGCGGGCGCTCCGCGGACGCCCCGAGAAGTTCATCGGGGACGCGGTGATGGCGGTGTTCGGGCTCCCGCAGGTGCACGAGGACGACGCGGTCCGCGCCGTCCGCGCCGGCCTGGCGATCCGTGGGC
>DASQTT010000108.1:0-6050 GCA_035641735.1 Actinomycetota bacterium
CGCCGTAGCGCGCGAACGAGTAGAAGAAGTGGTCGGAGACCCATACCGAATCGAAGCCCAGCTCCTCGGCTCGGATCGCCCAGCCCGCCGCGTCCTCGACGGAGATCCGGCCCGACGGCAGCGAGAAGCCGTAGTGAGGAAGGCTGAGCCCGAAGCGCATCGGGCGAGGATAGGGCCGGGCTCGAGCAGCGAGCGCGGACGCGCGAGCGTAGTCCCCGGAAAGAGAGTCAGGAAGTGGGCTCGTACACGCTCAGCGTGCCGTTCAGCAGCACGTGGCCGCGCGCGTCGCGGACGACGATCGCGTCGTAGGGCCGCAGGCTCTTGAGGTACCACTCGGAGAGGCCGCCTCCCCCCGCGGGGTCGAGCGTCCCGACCTCGCCGACCATCATGTCCGCCGCCGTGTCGCTCTCCAGCCAGACCTCGATCGGCAGCTGTCGATCGGACACTCCCGTCAGGCCCGTGAAGACCACGAGCGCGGTGTCGAAAGACGACGGCGAGAGGAGGACGAGAGCGTCCCCGCCCCCGATGCGTTGCCGAGGCGACATCAGATCCGCCAGCTCGATCACGTTCTGTGGGTCGGCGCCCTCGAGCTCGGCAAGCACTTCGGCGAAGTTACGGCTCGCCAGGTCGCGGTCCTTGAGTGCGCTTCGCACCTGTTCCTCGAGACGCGCGTTCCGGCCGGCCATCACGGCGCCCCAGCCCAGTCCGGTCAAGGCCAACACGGCCGCGAGGAGAGCCGCCGCGACCCCACGGCTCCGCCGCGGCGCCGTGGCCGTCCGCCGCTCGGCAGCGCCTCGAACCGCGTCGGCGATGCGGTCCTCGAGCTCCTTCGGTGGCTCGACCGGTGCGACGGAGAACGCCAATGTGGCCGCCGCGCGCTGCAGCTCGCCGGCTTCCTTGCGGCACGCCGCGCACCAGGCCAGGTGACGATCGACGGATCCCGCTTCGTCCCGGGGCAGCACGCCGATCGCGTGCTCCGGAAGGAGATCGCGGACGAGGAGGCAGCTCATAGCGCTTCCTTGCCCTCATTCGCGCGGCGCACCTTGATCATCGCGGTGCGGAGTCGGGTCTTCACGGTCCCGAGCGGGATCCCGTCCGCCTCGGAGATCTCGCGTGCGGTGTGGCCCTCGAAGTACGCCCTCGTCACGAGCCGGCGTTCGGCGGCGGTCAGCGAAACCAGCGCCCGGGCCGCGGCGTCACGCTCCTCGACGACGTCTCCGTCGCTCGTGCCCGGACCGTCGGGCACCTGGTCGACCAGCACGAGGATCGGGCGACGGGCGCCGGTCTCCCGTCGAAGTCGATCCACCGCGAGGTTGTGCGCGATCGTCATGAGCCAGGTCGAGAGGCGTCCGCGCGCCGGGTCGAAGCTGGCGGCCTTGCGCCACGCCGTGAGGAAGACGTCCTGGGCCAGCTCCTCGGCCGCCTCCCTGGAGCCCAGGAGCCGGAGGCCGAGCGAGTACACCGGCCGGCCGAACCTGGCGTAGAGCGTGCGGATGGCATCGTCGTCACCGGAGAGCAGACCCTCCATCAACTGTTGCTCCTCCCGGGGGAGGAGCGGTCCCTCGTGCCGAGCGTCCACTCGGTGTTCCTCTCGGTATACGGAGCCGTCGATGTCCGGAGCTTGCCGGGTCGTCACCTCGATGTTCCCACGGTTGCGGCCGGACGGGAACACGGCAGAACCGCTCGCGATAGGCTGACGCATCAGGGGTGGACACCCGCGCAGGAGCGCTGACCAGGTGATCGAGAGGTCGAGGATCGGCCGGACCGCGCTGGGTGCCGCCCTCGTCACCCTCGCACTCGCCACCGGCGCCCGTACGCAGGAGGTCGACGGCCCCGTCGTCCGGCTCACGCTCGACGGTGTCGTCGACCCGTTCGTCGCGGACTACCTGACGCGGGAGATCGGCGAGGCCGAGGACGCGGCGGCGATCCTCCTCGCGATCGACACCCCCGGTGGGCTCGGTTCATCGATGCGAGAGATCATCCAGGCGATCAAGGCTTCCACGAGGCCGGTCGTCTGCTACGTCGGGCCGCAGGGCGCGCGGGCCGCCTCCGCCGGGGCGTTCATCCTGCTCGCCTGCCACGTCGCCGCCATGGCGCCGGCGACGAACGTCGGCGCCTCCACGCCCGTGGGGATCGGCGGCGTCACGCTGTCGAAGAAGGTCGAAGAGGACGCCGCCGCGTCGATCCAGTCGCTCGCGGAGGATGCCGGTCGCAACGGCGAGCTCGCGAGGACCTTCGTCACGGAGTCGCGGAGCATCACCGCCGAGGAGGCACTCGAGGGCAACGTGATCGATCTGATCGCCCCCACCGAGCGCGCGCTCCTCGAGGAGATCGACGGTGAGTCCGTCTCCCTCGCCGACGACACGTCGACCACGATCCGGACCTCCGGCGCCTCGATCGAGGACCGGCCGATGACGCCGGGCGTCGGGTTCCTCCACGCGCTGTTCGATCCGAACCTCGCGTTCATCTTCTTCTGGCTCGGTCTCGCGCTGATCGTGCTCGAGCTCATCGTTCCCGGACACGTCTTCAGCGGCACCGTCGGGACGATCCTCCTGTTGCTCGCGATCGCGTCGTTCGGTCTGCTCCCCGTCCGGCTGATCGGGATCGCGCTGCTGGTCGCCTCGATCGTCTTCTTCGTGGTGGAGCTGAAGGTCCCGGGGCTGGGGATCTGGTCCGCCGCGGGCATCGCCTCCCTCGTCCTGGGCGGGTTGTTGCTGTTCGACCCCTCGGGGGGCGTCCGGGTCTCGCCGCTCGTGATCGTGCCGGTGGCCGGTTTCATGGCGCTGTTCTTCGGCTTCGTCGTCGCGAAGGCGCTGGCGATGCGTCACCTGCCACCCGCTCAAGGGCCGCAGGCGATCATCGGACGTGACGGGGTCGTCCTGGGCGCCGGGCTCGACCCCGAAGGGGTCGTGCGGGTCGCGGCGGAGGAATGGAAGGCGACGTCCGCGGCCGGGCCGATCCCGCCGGGAACGAAGATCCGCGTCACGAGGCTCGACGGGCTCGTGCTCACCGTCGAACCGCTGGAGTCCGAGCACGCGTCCACCGGCGACGTCGCGCCGGCCCGAGGAGGAACCACCTGATGGACTTCACCGACCCCGTCTTCATCGGCGCGGCGTTCCTGATCCTGCTCGTGATCCTGTTCCTCGCGACCGCGATCCGGATCGTTCCCGAGTACCAGCGTCTCGTGGTGTTCCGGCTCGGCCGGCTGCTCAGCGTCAAGGGACCCGGCCTGGTCCTCCTGATCCCGATCGTGGACAAGGGCATCAAGGTCGACCTGCGGGAGTTCTTCCTCGAGATCCCTCGGCAGGACTCGATCACGAAGGACAACGCACCGATCGCGGTGGACTTCATCACGTTCTACAAGGTGGTCGACCCTGCGATGACCGTGGTGCAGGTGGGCAACTTCGCGGGGGCCGCCCAGGCGCTCGCGTCGACGACCCTGCGGGCGGTGATCGGCGACATCCCCCTGGACGACGTCCTCGCGAAGCGCGACGAGATCAACCAGATCCTCCGAGCGAAGCTCGACGAGGTGACGGAGCGCTGGGGCGTGAAGGTCACGAACGTCGAGATCCGCGAGATCATCCCGCCGCCCAGCGTGCAGGAGGCGATGACGCGGCAGATGTCGGCCGAGCGGTCGCGACGCGCGATCGTGCTCGAGGCGGACGGGACGAAGTCGGCCGCGATCACCGTGGCCGAGGGCAACAAGGCCTCCGCGATCCTGAACGCCGAGGGCAGCAAGCAGTCGGCGATCCTCACCGCCGAGGGCGAGCGGCAGGCCGCGATCCTGCGAGCCGAAGGGTTCGCGCTCGCCCTGAAGACGATCAACGAGCAGGCCATGACGGCCGACCAGAAGACGATGAGCCTGCAGTACCTCGATGCGCTCCGGCAGATCGGCGCGTCGGCCTCGTCGAAGATCGTCGTGCCGATGGAGCTGTCGGGCCTCGTGGCCGGGCTGGTCGCGGTGGCGGACGGCGCGAGGGGCGACGCGAACACATCCCCGAGCTGACGCCGTCCCGGGCCGAGCCACATCGACCGGCGGAACCGGTCGCTCGCCTCCGGTGTAAGCATCCGTGACAGGACCAGCTCCCGTGGAGGGCCGACCACTGGAGGACGCCGATCTCGTTCGGCGGGCCCGCGAGGGTGACGACGACGCGTACGGAGACCTGGTGAAGCGGTACGGGCCGATCGCCTTCCGCGTCGCCTGGCTCGTGACGCGCGACCGCGACGAGGCGGAGGACGCGGCCCAGGAGGCGTTCGTGAAGGCGTACTACGCGCTCCCCCGGTTCCGGACCGAGGCACCGTTCCGGCCGTGGCTGCTCAAGATCGTGGCGAACGAGGCGCGCAACCGGGGCCGCTCCGACCGTCGACGACAGGGGCTGGCGCTGCGGGCGGCCGCGGTCTCCGACCGGGACGCGGCCCCGTCCCCGGAGACCGTGGCCCTCGCGTTCGAAGACCGCGAGGCGTTGGTCGTCGCCCTGAACCGCCTGGAGCCGCGAGACCGAGAGGTGATCGGCTACCGGTTCCTCCTCGGACTGTCGGAGGCCGAGACGGCCGAGGTGCTCGAGGTCCGGCCCGGCACCGCGAAGTCGCGTCTCTCCCGGGCCATGGCCAAGCTGCGCGCCGTCCTCGAGGAGGAAACATGACCGCGCGGCTCCGCGAGATGGCGGACGACGAGCTCGGCCAGGCCCTCTCGTCCCTCGACGTCTCGTGGCCGGCGACGCCGGATCTCGCTACCCCCGTGATGCGGCAGGTCGCATCGCCGCGACCGGCTCGGGTCGTCCGGATGCCTCGGTCGCGTCGCGGACGCGTCCTGCTGATCGCGGCGGCGACCGCGTTGATGCTGGGCGGAGTCGCCGTCGCGGCGAAGCTCGTGATCGACCTCGGAGCCGTCGTCGTGCACGTCCCGGAGGACCAGGGCACCCCTCCGAGCGCTCCGCCAGCGTCGTTCGGAGCGCCGATCGGCCTGGACCGTGCGGAGGACCTCTTGGGTGAGGAGGTCGACGTCCCCGACGCGCTCGGGACCCCGGACCGCGTCTGGGCCGACGAGGTGATCACCGACGCCGGCACCGTCGTCCGGGTGACGCTCGCCTGGGCGCCGCGTCCCGACCTGCCACCGATCCGCGGCACCCAGCACGGCGCGATCCTGATGCGCTTCGAAGGCGACGAGGATCAGGCCGTCAAGGGCGTCCAGGAGGACGCGGGGACCGTCGAGCCCGCCCGCGTCGGCGATGCCGAGGCGGTGTGGACGACGGGACCCCACGTGCTCGAGCTGCTCACGAGCGACGGCATCCGCTACGTGCGGGTGAACGGAAACGTCCTGATCTGGCGCGACGGGCCCTCCACGTTGCGCCTCGAGACCTCGTTGCCGAAGGGCGAGGCGATCCGGATCGCGGAGTCGGTCGCGGGAACCTCCTGACGTTGCGCGGTGTAGCAGGGGCATCGGGGCGAAAGGAGATCGAAGATGAGACGGCTGATCGCGCTGGGGATGCTGGCCGGAGGCCTCATCGCCCTCCTCTGGATCCCGACCGCCGCCCTCGCCGGCGGCGGCTGCCACGGCGACGCGACCCAGCAGGATGCAACCGGCCAGGACGGGGCCACGGTGGTGATGCAGGACGCCTGCTTCCAGGCGAGCATCACCATGGTCGACCCGGGCACCGACGTGGCCTTCGTGAACGAGGACCAGGGCATCTCGCACAACGTCGGCGGGGTGCTCTGGGGCAACTACGAAGACATGAACTTCGGGGACGTATACACGGCGACGTTCGACGAAGCCGGCATCTACCCGTTCGCCTGCAGCTACCACCCGGGGATGACCGGGGCGATCGTCGTCGGTGACGGGAAGGGCGCCGGCAACGGCCTGGCGGTGAGCACCACGCCGCCGAAGCTCGATCCCGTGCCGGCCGCCACGGCCGCTCCGCGGTCCGCAGTCCCGTGGATCGCCGCGGCGGCGGTCGCCGGGCTCGCGGTCGGCGCGGCCTCCGCGTTCGCGGCCGCCCGTCGGCTCCGTCGGCCCACCGCCGCGTAGCCGGCGCGACGGTCCGGGCGGGGGA
>DASQTT010000109.1:0-10557 GCA_035641735.1 Actinomycetota bacterium
CGGCCCGGACGGCGAGGACGACCTCGAGCACGAACCCGACGCCGAGCAGCAGCGCCAGCGGGCGCTGGGCCACGAGCCGTTCCCGGAGGTCGTCGCCGCGATCGACGCCGAGGAGCATGATCACGAAGAGGAACAGCACCATGATCGCGCCGGTGTAGACGACGATCTGCACCGCGAAGAGGAACGGCGCGTCGAGGAGCAGGAAGAACACGGCCAGGCAGAAGAAGTTCACGATCAGGAACAGCGCCGCGTGCACCGCGTTGCGCATCAGCAGCATCGCGATCGCCGATGCCACCGAGATCGGCGCGAACACCCAGAAGACGATGTTGTCGAGCGGCACCGCTAGAGCCCTTCCTGGGCGCCCGGTGTCGTCCCCAGCGGCGGCGGCGGTTCCAGGAGCTGTTCCTTCGTGAGGATCGCGTCCTCGCGCGTCTCCCACGACAGCTCGAAGTAGTTCGTGAGGGTCAGCGCCCGGGTGGGGCAGGCCTCGACGCAGAGCCCGCACATGATGCAGCGCAGATAGTTGATCTGGTAGTCCTTCGCGTACCGCTCCCCCGGGGAGACCGGATCCTCCGGATCGTTGTCCTCGCCCTCCACCCAGATCGCGTCCGCGGGGCACGCGAACGCGCAGAGCTCACAGCCGATGCACTTCTCCAGGCCGTTCTCGTGACGGTTCAGGCGGTGCCGGCCGGTGTGCGCCCGCTCGGGGATCGGCGCGATCTCCTTCGGGTACTCCTCCGTGGTGTCGGTCCGGAACGTCTGCTTGAAGACGGTCGCCATCCCCTTCAGGATCGCGCCGCTGTCGGCCCAGAACCGCTCGAACGCTCCACCCCGCTCCCGGTCGTCCGTCATGTCGCCTCCGATCGCTCGGACCGGCGGCCGACCGGGACGAAGGACAGGAGGAGGATGATGCCGATCGCGACCGCGGCCCATCGCAGAAGCGTGCCGCGGTCGACGTTCAAGTGGTCGGGGAGGACGACGATCGCGCCGGTCGCCAGCACCCAGACGAGGCCGAACGGGATCAGCACCTTCCAGCCGAACGCCATCAGACGGTCGTACCGGATGCGCGGCAGGGTGCCCCGGATCAGGACCATCACGTAGATCACCAGCGTCACCTTCAGCAGGAACCACAGGATCGGCCAGAGCCACGGAAGGATGTCGGGCGCCGGACCACGCCACCCTCCCAGGAACAGCGTTACGCCGATCGCCGCGACGGTGACCGTGGACACGTACTCGCCCAGGAAGAACATCGCGAAGGCGATCCCGGAGTACTCGGTGTGGAACCCGGCGACGAGCTCGGTCTCCGCCTCGGCGAGGTCGAAGGGAGGCCGGTTCGTTTCGGCCAGCGCGCAGATCATGAAGACGACGAAGGCCGGGAACATCGGGACGATGTTCCAGACTCGATCCTGCGCGGCCACGATGGCGGAGAACGACAGGTTGCCGCTGTACATCAGGACGGCGACGAGCGACAGCCCCATCGCGACCTCGTAGGAGATCATCTGCGCCGACGAGCGCACCGCACCGAGCAGCGGATAGTTCGAGCCGCTGGCCCAGCCGGCCAGGACGACGCCGTAGACCTGGATCGAGGTCATCGCCAGCACCCACAGGATCCCGATGTTCAGGTCGACGAGCTGGAACGGGACCTCGCGGCCGAAGAGCGTGACGTGGGTCCCGAACGGGATCGTGCAGAAGGCCAGGAACCCCGGGAACATCGCCAGGACCGGCGCCAGGAGGTACACGCGCCGGTCCGCGTTCGTGGGGACGATCCCCTCCTTGAAGAAGAGCTTGATGCCGTCGGCGAGCGTCACGAGGATCCCTCGCGGGCCCGCGCGCATCGGCCCCATCCTCGTCTGGAAGTCGGCGATCACCTTCCGCTCGAACCAGATGTAGAGCAGCACGGACAGCAGGAGACCGAAGAACACGATCACGACGCGGGCGGCGAGCAACAGCCAGTCGAGCCAGTCCATCAGGCTCCTCCCGCGTCGGCGGCCGCCTCGATGAGCTCGTCGGCCGGCTCCACCGTGGCCGACGTCACGAAGTCACCGCCGAGGAGGACGTTGGCCTCGAACCCGCGTTGGTTGAACGGGACGAACACGGCGCCCTTCGCGACGTTCGGTGTGACGCGGGCCGGCAGGGTCGCCTTCCCCGCCTCCGTGCGAACGTGCACGGCCTGCCCGTCGGCGACGCCGGCGGTCGCCGCGTCGGCGGGATGGAGCTCCACGAACGGCTCCTCCATCAGCGCGTCCTTGAGCTCGTCCGCCCGCTCGGCCAGCCGTCCCTCGTCGACCAGCAACGGATACGTGAACAGCGTGCTCGACGTGCCCCCGTCGGGCGCGGCGTCGGATCGAGCGAGCTCGCCCGTCGTCGGGGCCGGACCGAGCGGCGCGAGCAGCGAGCCCATCTCGTCCTGGAGCTCCTCGAGCGTCTCGAACCCCAGGTCGGCTCCGCACGCCAGCGCGAGCGTCGCGAAGAGCTCCCAATCCGGGAGCGACAGCCCCTCGGGGGACCGGACGCGGTGGAGTCGTTGGCCGCGCCCCTCCCACGTCGTCAGATGTCCCTCGCGTTCGAGGTACGGCGCCGCGGGCAGGAAAACGTCGGCGTATCGCTCCAGGGAGCCGAGCTCCAGCCCCTGGACGATCTTCACGGGCACGTTCTGGAGCGCCGAGCGCGAGAGCTCGGCGTCGGGGTAATCGGTGATGGGGTCGATACCGACCAGGAACAGCACGTCGATCTCTCGGTCCGCGCAGGCCTGGAGGACCCCTCGCCAGTCGCGGCCGGGCTCCCTCGGCACCGACGTCCCCCATGCCGCATCGACGGCGTCGGCCTCGCCCAGGCGCCGCCCGCCGGGCAGCAGGGACGGATGCACGCCGGCGCGCAGCGCGCCGCGGTCACCGGCGCGACGGGTGACGTAGGCGAACGCCGCGCCCGCGGCGCGCGCTGCCAGGAGCGCGGCGTCGGCGGCGCTCGGCCGCTCCCCGGCGAGCACGACGCCTCGCTCGCCCGCGGCGCGGAGAGCCGAGAGCGCCTCGTCGATCACGGGGTCCGCGCCGCCGGCGAGCATGCGCGCCTCCTCGCCCGGCCGGACCAGCACGTGGGTGGCCACGTCGTGCAGCCGCGTACGGCGGGGATGGATCACCCAGATCCGCGCGCCCGCGGCGGCGGCCTTCCGGAGCCGCAGGTGCAGGATCGGCACCTCCTGCTCGGCGTCCAGGCCCACGATCACGATCGCCGAGGCGCGCTCGACGTCGCGATAGGTCACCGACATCGGCGCACGCGCCGCCGTGACCTCGGCCTCGGGCGCCGCGCTCCGCCGGTGGTCCAGGTCGTTCGTATGGAACACCGTCCTGGCGAGCTTCGAGAGCGCGTAGGCGTCCTCGTCCATCAGGCGGCCGCCCGCGAGCACCGCGACGCGCTTCCCGTCGACCCAGCCGGCGATCCGCTCGAAGACCTCGCCGAACGACGCCGGCTCGAGCCCGCGGTCGCGGATCAGCGGCAGCGTGATCCGCGCCGGCGAGTCGGGGAAGCGGTGGGCGTAACGACCCTTGTCGCAGAGCCAGGCGTCGTTCACCTCGTACTCGTCCCGGGCGAGGTGGCGGACGACCTCACCCCGCCGGACGTCCACGCGGAGGTTGCACCCGGCCGAGCAGTGCGGGCAGACCGAGTCGCCGTACGTCAGGTCGAACGGCCGCGCCACGAACCGGTACGGGACCGACGTGAGCGCACCCACGGGACAGATCTGGACGGTGTTCCCGCTGAACGGGGACCGGAAGTCCTCGCCGGCCGCGATCGCCACCCGTTCGCCGGCCCCGCGCTCGTACAGCTCGATGAACCGGTCGCCGGAGATCTCGTCGCAGAACCGCGTGCACCGCGTGCACAGGACGCACCGCTCGCGGTCGAGCGCGATCAGCGGTGAGAGCGGGATCGGCTTCTTGAAGACCCGCTTCGCCTCGCGGAACCGGCTGTCGCCCGGGCCGTAGGCGAGGGCCTGGTCCTGCAGCGGGCATTCGCCCCCGCGGTCGCAGATCGGGCAGTCGAGCGGATGGTTCAGCAAGAGGAACTCGAGGTTCGCCCGCTGGGCGCCGGCGACCTCCGGATCGGTGGTCTGCGTCCGCACGACCATGCCCGGCGTCACCGGCACGGTGCAGGAGGTGGTGAGCTTGGGCTGCCCCTCGACCCGGACGTAGCACTGGCGGCACGCCCCGACCGGCTCCAGCAGCGGGTGCTCGCAGAACCGCGGGATCTCGATCCCCAACCGCTCGGCTGCTCGGATGATCAACGTGCCGGCGGGGACCGTGACCTCCGTGCCGTCGATCGTGAGCGTGACGTCGGTGTTCATCCTCATCCCGCCGCGGCGACCTCCAGGTGCTCGGTCTTCAGCGGGCAAGCGCCGAGGCGGACGTGCTCCTCGAACTCCTCGCGGAAGTGCTTGAGGCTCGAGTCGATCACCGCGGCGGCGCCGTCGGCCAGCGCGCAGAACGCGCGGAACATGATGTTGCCGCTCATCTCGTCCATCAGGGGGATGTCGGCCGCGCGGCCGTATCCCCGCGCGATCCGGTCGAGGACGCGCTCGGCCCACCAGGTCCCCTCGCGACACGGTGTGCACTTCCCGCAGGATTCGTGCGCGTAGAAGCGGGTCATCCGCTGGGCGGCGTCGACGACGCAGTCGGTGTCGTCGAGAACCATCACCGCGCCGGTGCCGAGCAGGGAGCCGGCCGCCTGGACCGATTCGTAGTCGAGCGGCGTGTCGACGTGCTCGGCCGTCAACATCGGGGTCGAGGATCCCCCCGGCGTCCACGCCTTCAGGGCCCGGCCGCCGAGCACGCCGCCGGCGACGTCCTCGAGCAGCACGCGGAGCGGCGTTCCCAGCGGCAGCTCGTAGTTGCCGGGACGCTCCACCTTCCCCGAGATCGTGAAGAGCTTCGTGCCCGGTGACTTCTCCGTGCCGAGCTCCCGGTACCACTCCGCACCGCGGAGCAGGATGTCCGGCACGCACATCAGGGTCTCGACGTTGTTGATCACGGTCGGCGCCGCGAACAGCCCCTCGACCGCCGGGAACGGAGGGCGGAGCCGTGGCTGGCCGCGGAACCCCTCCAGCGAGCTCAACAGCGCGGTCTCCTCACCGCAGATGTACGCCCCGGCGCCGCGGTGCAGGACGATGTCGAGGTCGACGTCGCTGCCGGCGATCCCCCGGCCGAAGAGTCCGGCGCCGTACGCCTCGGCGATCGCCGTCTCCAGGATCTCGGACTGCCAGAGGTACTCGCCGCGCACGTAGATGAACGCCGTCGTGCACCCGATCGCGAGCGCCGCGATCGCCGTCCCCTCGAGGAGACGGTGCGGATCCCGCTCCACCAGCTCGCGGTTGTTGCACGTGCCCGGCTCCGATTCGTCGAAGTTCACGACGACGTAGGTGGGCTTGCCCGTGTCGCGCGGGACGAACGACCACTTCACGCCCGTCGGGAACCCGGCGCCGCCGCGGCCGCGGAGCCCGGACGCCTTCAGCTGCTCGATGATCGCGCCCGCGTCCATCCCGAGCGCGTTCCGCAACGCCTCGTACCCGCCCTTCGCGCGGTAGCCCTCGATGCCGACGACGCTCGGATCCTCCCAGTCGCGCGTCAGCCGACGCTCGAAGGTCGGGATCACGCCCCGCCTCCGTCGTTCCTGGGGGCTACGCTCGCGCTGTTCGCGCTCGCTTCTTGAGCCCCCAGACCCCCGGCCTCGAGCCCCGCGAGCACCCGGGACGCCGCGCGGAAGCTCGCGATCGCCGGGCCGCGCGCCGGCGCCGGCACCTCCCCTTCCCGCAGCGAGGCGATCAGCTCGCGAACCCGATCCGGCGTCACCCGGTCGTGGTTGGCGACGTTGACCTGGACGGCCGGAGCGAACTCGCACACGCCCAGGCACTCCTCCTCGTGGACGGACAGCAGCCCGTCGTCCGACCGGTCCTGCCCGTGCTCCACGCCCGCCGCCTCGCGGGCCGCCTGGTAGACCTCGCGGGCGCCTCGGAGGGTGCACGACAGGTTCGTGCACACGTTCACGAGGTGCGTCCCCGTCGGGCGGAAGCGGTACATCGAGTAGAAGGTCGCGACGGCCTCGACCTCGGCGGTGGTGAGTCCGAGCAGCTCCCCGACCTCACGGAGGCCGTCCCGCGACACGTAGCCCTCGACCGACTGCGCCAGGTAGAGCAGGGGCATGATCGCCGACCGCTCCCGCCCCTCCGGGTAGCGGGCCACGATCGCCCCGGCCTCGTCTCGCGTCGTCCCGTCGAACACCGCCATCAGCGGTCGACGCCTCCCATCACCGGGTCCACCGAGGCGATCGCCGCGATCGCATCCGCCACGAGCCCGCCCTCGACCATGATGGGCAGGGCCTGGAGGTTCACGAACGAGGGATCGCGCATGTGGACCCGGTAGGGGCGATGCTCGTTCGCCGACACCACGTAGTGCCCCAGCTCGCCGCGCGGTGACTCGACGGGCGTGTAGACCTCGCCCTCGGGGACCCGGACGCCCTGCGTCACCATCTTGAAGTGATGGATCAGGGCCTCCATCGACTCCTCCATGATGTGGTGGAGGTAGCCCTCGTCGTTGCCGATCCCGTCGGGACCGACGGAGAGCTTCGGCGGCCAGCCCACCTTCGGGTCGTCCACCATCACCGGTCCCGGCTCCTCGAGCCGGTCGAGAGCCTGCTCGACGATCCGGAGTGACTCACGCATCTCCTCGATCCGAAGCCGGTACCGCGCGTACGCGTCGGCATCGGTGCGGACGGGCACCTCGAAGTCGTAGGTCTCGTAGCCCGAGTAGGGCTCGTCCTTCCGCAGGTCGACGGGCACTCCGGCCGCGCGCAGCATCGGCCCCGTGACGCCGAACGCCAGGGCGTCCTCGGCCGAGAGACGGCCGACGCCGACGTTCCGCTCGAGCCAGATGGGGTTGTCGTCGAGGAGGCGTTCGTAATCGTCGATCCTGGTCGGGAGCGTGTCGATCAGGCGGCCGATCACCGAGGATCCCTCCGGCGGCAGGTCCATCAGCACGCCACCCGGCCGGATGTAGGCGTGGTTCATCCGCAGTCCCGTCACCGCCTCGAAGATGTCGAGGATCAGCTCCCGTTCGCGGAAGCCGTAGAGCATCACCGAGACCGCGCCGAGCTCGAGCCCCCCGGTCGCCAGCCAGACGAGGTGCGACGCGATCCGGTTCAGCTCGCACACGAGCACGCGGATCACCTGCGCGCGTGGGGGCGCCTCGATGCCGAGCAGCCGCTCCACCGACAGGCAGTACGCGAGCTCGTTGAAGAACGGCGAGAGGTAGTCGGCGCGGGTCACGTAGGTGACCCCCTGGACCCACGTGCGGTACTCGGTGTTCTTCTCGATGCCGGTGTGCAGGTAACCGATGATCGGCCGGCAGCGGACCACGGTCTCCCCGTCGAGCTCGAGGAGGAGCCGGAGCACGCCGTGGGTCGAGGGGTGCTGCGGCCCCATGTTGATGATCATCGTCTCCTGCCGAACCTCACCGGTGACGTCGTCGCGCACGAGCGGCGGCACGCGACGGAGCTCGTCGCGCGCGGCGGCCATCTCCTGCGACATCAGGGCATCGTCCGTTCGTCGACCGGGGGGATGAACGCGCCGTGGTAACTGGTCCCGACGCCTCCGAGCGGCTCGTCCTTCCGGAGCGGGTGACCCTCCCAGTCGTCGGGCATCAGGATCCGGTCGAGGCCGGGGTGTCCGTCGAAAACGATCCCGAACAGGTCGAAGGTCTCGCGCTCGTGCCAGTCCGCCGTGGGGAACAGCGGCGTCACGGACGGCACGTGCAGATCGTCCCCCGGCAGGCCGACCTTGAGCCGGATCCGGTGGGCGTGCTCCACCGAGCGCAGCTCGTACACGACCCAGGCGCGCGGCTCGCGTCCCGGATGGTCGGTGGCCGTCACGCTCGCGAGGAACCGGAAGGACAGGTCGGGCAAGTCGCGCAACCGCACGAGCGCGTCGAGGAGGTCCGGGCGATCGATCACCACGGTCACCTCGCCCCTCGCGAGGAGCACGTCCGGGAACCGCTCACGAACCCGCGCCTCGAGCTCGCCGGGCTTCATCGGACGGTCCCCGTCGTCCGCACCTTCTCGTGGAGCTTCAGGATCCCGAACATCAGCATCTCGGGCTTCGGCGGACATCCGGGGACGTAGATGTCCACCGGGACGATCGTGTCGACGCCCTGGACGACGGCGTAGTTCGTGAACATGCCGCCGGCGGAAGCGCACACGCCCATCGCGATCACCCACTTCGGCTCGACCATCTGGTCGTAGACGCGGCGCAGGACCGGCGCCATCTTCTGCGAGACGCGACCGGCCACGATCATCAGGTCGGCCTGCCGCGGCGAGGCGCGGAAGAGCTCCATCCCCCACCGGGACAGGTCGTACCGACCCGCCCCCGTATGCATCATCTCGATCGCGCAGCAAGCCAGGCCGAACGTGGCGGGCCACATCGACTGCGTGCGCCCCCAGCTCACGGCGCGGTCGAGGGTCGTGAGGAGCAGACCGCGTTCGACCTCGTCCTCGACCTCTTCGGGCGCGCGGCCCGTCAGGTGGCCGGGGATCCGCTCAATCGGCACCGACGACCTCCCGCTCGACCGGCACGGCACCGACGCGCACGTCTTCGTCCAGCGCGTCGGGGTCCGGCCCCGCCGAGGACCACTCGAGCCCACCCTTCTTCCACACGTACACGTACGCCACGAAGACGAGGGCGATGAAGATCGCCATCTCGATCAGACCGAACAGCCCCAGCTGGCGGAACGTGACGGCCCAGGGGAAGAGGAAGATCGTCTCGATGTCGAAGATGATGAAGAGCATCGCGACGACGTAGAACTTCACGCTGAACCGCTCGCCACCGGGGAGCCGGACCGCGTCGTTGCCGCTCTCGTAGGCGGCCAGCTTCGGCCGGTTCGGCCGCCGGGGCCGGAGCAGCGCCGACGCCGCCAGCGACGCCACGGCGAAGACGATCGCGAGCACCCCCATCAGCAGGACCGGGAGGTAGTCGCTCAGCACGGCGGGCATCCTACGGTCACGATGCTCGCGCCATCCGTTCGAGCACGTAGAACAACCGGTCCTGGGCGTCGCCGTCGCGCCCGTCGGTGAGGTTGCCCAGCAGGCGGAGGGCGAACCCCATCACCCGGCGGTTCGGCAGCAGGTGCTTCGTGAGCGGGCCCATCACCTCCGGCCGGCCGATCAGCTTCGCGAAGCCCCGGCCGATCGAGAAGTACCGGCCGTACCGCTCGCGGAGCGCGAGCGGGTAGGACATCGCCAGGCCGGGCCGGTCGGTCACCAGCGACTCGTGCACGAGCTCCGCGGCGATCTCGGACGTTTCGACGGCGTAGGCGATGCCCTCGCCGTTCATCGGGTTGACCGCGCCGGCGGCGTCGCCGACCACGAGCAGCCCCGGCACCGCCTGCGGCGCCCGGTTCAGGCTCATCGGCAGCGGTCCCGAGAGCATCGGGCCGTCGGCCGTCTCCTCCGAGATGCCGCGCTCGGCCGGGAGCATGCGAGCGAACGCCTCGAACAGGCGTGTCGCGGAGACCCCCTTGAAGTTCCGGAACGTGCTGAGCAGGCCGGCGCCGAGGTTGATCCGGCCGTCGGCCATCGGGAACAGCCAGCCGTAGCCGGGCAGGAGCATCTCCCGGTCCCAGAGGTCGAGCCACGACTCGAACCACGGTCCGCTGAGGTTCGGCGCGCGGTAGTACCGGCGCGCGGCGATCCCCAGGGGGCGCGTCGCGTCGCGGCGGACCCCCGCGTGCGCCGCGAAGCGGCTCGCGGCGCCGTCCGCCGCGATCGTGAACCTCGAGCGGATCTCGACGGGTTCGGCGCCGGGGTCGTCGGCCGGCGCCGTCTCCGCGCCGACGACCCACCCGTCGTGGAGCAGCGGACGGCGTGCCTCCGTCGCTTCCAGGAAGCGCGCGCCGGCCTTCGTCGCTCGTTCGAGCAGGAGGTGATCGAACCCGAGGCGCGGCATCACGAGGCCGAAGTCGGGCCACGTGCGGAGCTCCGGCCACGGCAGGTCGACGGTCGCGTCCTTCGAGTGCACGCGCAGCCCCATCACCCGCTCGAACCCGGGATCGTCCGTGTCGACCCCCATCCGCTGGATCGCACCGACGCTTCGGGGGGTCAGTCCGTCACCGCAGACCTTCTCGCGAGGGAAGGTGGCCCGGTCGACGATCGTCACATCGATCCCGTGACGTGCGAGGTGGTAGCCGGCCGCCGACCCGCCCGGGCCGGCGCCGACGATCAGCACATCGGTCTCGATCGGCTCAGCCACGTCGCTCCATCGAGCGTCCCCCGTCGGCCTCGGCGCCGGGCTCCGCCCGCCCGCTCGTGAAATCTTTCACAAGCACCCTACCGCAGGTGGCAGTACCCCGCGAACCGGCGGCCCGAGGCGTCAGCCGTGATCCCAGGCGTCCACGACGGCGGGGACGATCCGGAGGAAACCGAGCTGGGGCGTGGAGGCCGCGAAGCGCTCGAACCCGTCGCCAGCGAACAGCGTCCGGTACTTCTCGTGCCAAGCCGACATCGGCTCGCGGAGGTCCGGATGCT
>DASQTT010000110.1:0-4903 GCA_035641735.1 Actinomycetota bacterium
CCAGCCACTCGGTTCGCCGCGCCCGATCGTCTCCAGCCGGAGCTCCGTAGACCCGGGCTCCTGGAGGGACCATGCCCGGATCTGCGCGTCGTCTCGTCGGGAGACCGCGACGACGACCTGCCGGTCGATCGCCAGCGGAAGGACGAAGCCGTCGTTGTGGTCGGTGTGGTCGCCGATCAGGTTCACGCGGCCGGGCGCGGCCCATACACCTTCGGGCTCGCTGCCCGTCCGTTCACGGAACGCGCCCTGGACGCGCGCCACCTGACCTCCACGCCGATCGCGACCTGACCGGCTCATCACGGACCGCCACTCACCTTCAGCGCGCTGACCCCGGCTTGTCAGTCCGTGGGAACTTCGATCGACGGATCCACGGCACGAGCGCGGAGGGGAAGGTGCACGTCGAATCGTGTTCCCGACCCCGGCCGGCTCGCCACTGCGATCGAGCCGCCCAGTGCGCGAACGATCCGATCGGCTAACGCGAGCCCCAAACCGGAGCCGTTCCCGGAGCGTGAAGCGTCCACTCGATAGAACGGGTCGAACACGCGGGGCAGATGCTCACCCGGGATCCCTTCGCCCGAATCCTGCACCGAGATGTGCACGCCAAGTGGCCTGCGGCGGCCCTCCAGGTGGATGGTCCCGCCCGACGGCGTGTGGCGGACGGCGTTGCCCAAGAGGTTCTGGAGAACCCGCTCCAGGTGAGGAGATACGGGCGCCTCCTCGACGCCACTGATGTCCACCGTGAGGCGGATGTTCTTGTCGTCGGCTGCCATCTCGACGGTCGCGATCGAGGACGCTACGAGGGCACCGAGGCGAAGGTCGGCGGTCTCAGCATCGATCCGGATGTCATCCACACGGACGAAGTCGAACAGGTCGTCCACGAGTGACGATAGGCGTCCCACCGCTCGCCGCATCTCGCTCGCGTAGCGACGTACGGTAGGCGCGTCCTCGACCACACCGTCGTCGATCGCTTCGGTCATCGCGTGGAGGTTCGAGAGCGGCGTCCTGAGATCGTGTGAGACCGCCGTGATCAGATCGCGACGGATGCGCTCGACTCGCTGTTCTTGATCACGGAGGTCCTGCAAACGGCGCGCCATCTCGTCGAGCGTGGAGGCGAGCCGATCGAGTTCGGGGCCTCCATCGATGGAACCGACACGAGCGGACAGATCGCCGCTTCCGATCGTCTCGGCTGCCTGCGTCACCCGATCGAGGGCGGCCACGGAGGAGCGTGCTGATGCGAACGCGGCCGCGAGCCCGGCGGCGCCCGCGTAAACGAGGACGACCGAGAGCACCGTGGCAGCGTGCGCGGACACGAACATCGCTTGGGCGAGCGCGAGTAGGTTGCCCATGGCGACGAGCGTGCCGACCGCCGCGATCGCCAGGTATCGCTGACGCAGGGACGTCCTCCGCAGCAGCGAGGACGCGAGCATCGCCGCGACGACCGTGACGACGATCGACGGGCCCAGGAGCCCGGCCAGGTGGGCGAGTTCCGACGCCTTCATGCCCAGCGCGGCGGCGACCACGAGCGCACCGACCGCCCCGAGGGCCACGAGGGCGAGCAGCATGGCGACGGGTTGGTAGCGCCTCACGGTTCGAAGCGGTAGCCGACGCCCCAAACGGTGACGATGTGTTGGGGATCGGACGCATCGCGCTCGATCTTCGCGCGGAGCCTCCGAACGTGCACGGTCACCGTGGACGAGTCTCCCTGCCAAGAGCTGTCCCACACGCGCTCGAGCAGCTCCAAGCGGCTGAACGTCCTGCCTGGGTGCGACGCCAGAAGCTCGAGAAGGTCGAACTCCCTCCGCGTGAGAGGGACGAACATGCCTTCGTGCCTCACCTCTCGGCGACCGATGTCGATCTCCAGCGGCCCGGCCAGGATCGATGCATCGTCGCTCCCGCCGGGAGAGTTCTCGCTACGGCGAAGGACGGCCCGGATCCTCGCGACCACCTCCCTCGGGGAGAACGGCTTGGTCACGTAGTCATCGGCCCCGACCTCGAGACCGACGATCCGATCCACCTCCTCGCTCTTCGCCGTCAGCATCACGATCGGGACGTCGCATCCATCCCGGATCCGGCGGAACACCTCGAACCCGTCCAGCTTGGGCAGCATCAGGTCTAGGACGACGATGTCCGGTCGGGAGCGCTCCGCGAGCTCGACCGCCGCTTCGCCGTCCGAGGCGACGTCGACGCGGAAGCCCTCACGCTCGAGGTATCTGGTCAGCACGTCGCGAACGATCTCCTCGTCGTCCACGACCAACACGCGGTCTCTCACGCTTCCATCTTGTCCTTCCGACCCGCTGATGCCTAGGGCCGACGCCCGTCGGACGTCGGCCCTGAGGCACTTCATGGCGCCTAGGCCGGGATCACGGGGCAGACGAACCTCGTGACCTCGAAGGTCGTCGCGCCACCGGCATCCGGGTCGGCGAGCACGGCAGCGATCTCGTCGTTCGTATCGATCACGCTATCGGAGCCGCCGTGCTGGACGACCGCGTCTGCGTACGACGTGTTCCAGTCAAGTCCCTGAACGATCCAGCGACCCCCGCTGTAGGCGGTGTCGCCGGGCGCGGCGGTCGCCACGTTCATCTGGGCGCCGAAGAACTCGTAGATCGTGTCGAACGAATGATCCGGAGCGTTCGTGCCAGTGAGGCTGGTCGGCGTGGCCACGGTCCGATACACGGTCCCGTTCACATAGAACGCGGGGGCAGGTGGTCCCACGCCTGCAAGGGCGGCACTGGGGATCGCTGTGAGCGCGGCCGCCGTTCCCATCGCCAAGATCATCCTCTTCATGAGCTCCTCCTTCCATGAGCGGCTCCCTACCGCTCATCCCTCCCTTCAGTCTCAGGGGGCGCAGATGACGCCCCACGAGCCAGGACCTTTCGAGATGCTTACATCTGGGGGCGCACCCGTCCTGGTTGGGGCGCGCTGGAAGGTTCAGCCCGCCGGTTCGCGGACCGGGTCTTCCCGAGCTCCTCCGCCAGGGTCACCAGCTGGATGGTGCGTACGCCGGCCCACACGGGAGGAGCACCTGGAGAAGTCGAGCTGCGGCCTCAGGAGCCCTGCAGGGCGGACACGTTCGCTGCCGGCTCGCGAACGGCAACCACGTTGAGTGCCGGGACGGGCCGACTGAAGCCCTTGAGCGTGAGCTCACCGATGGGTTCCACGTCGACGTCCTCCTCGACCTCGGCGTGCAGGCGCTGGGTGATCAGGACCTGGCCCGCCGTCGCTTCGTCGGCGAGCCGCGATGCAAGATTGGTCACCGCTCCGATCGCCGCGTAATCGGAGCGGCCCTCGAACCCGACCTCGCCGCACGTCGCGTAGCCGAGGGCGATGCCGGACCCGAGATCCAGGTCATAGCCGCGCTTGCGCCATACCGGGGTCAGCTCCGCCATCTCCTCACGGAGCGCGCACGCCAGCCGGACCGCTCGGAGCGAGGCGTCAGGGATCTCGTGAGGGTCGTTGAAGAAGAGCTGGACCCCGTCACCCTCGAGGAACCCCACGGTTGCATCGAAGCGTTGCACCAGACCGCCGATCACGTGGTGGAACTCCCCGAGCACCTGCATCAGCTCCTCAGGGTCGACCGCGTCGACGAAATTGGTCCACCCGCGGAGGTCGGCGAAGAGCATCGCGACCTTGCGGCGATGGCTGCGAAGGATCGCGTCGTCACCCGATGACACGATCGCGTCGGCGAGCTGCGGGGAGAGGAACCGCCGGAGCTTCCGGACCCGCTCGAGCTCCACGACCTGGGTCTCCACCCGCTCCTCGAGCGTTCGATTGAGCTCGATCAGCTCCGCGGCCTGGGAGGTGATCGTGTCGTGGTAGCGCTTGATCCGGAGGAGCGACCGGACCCGCGCGAGCAACTCGTCCTGATCGAAGGGCTTGGCGATCAGATCGTCCGCGCCCGCCCGGATCGCCTCGGTCCTTTCCGACGTGCTGGCGGTGATCATGATCACCGGCAACATCGCGGTGTCCTCGCGCTCGCGGATCTTGCGACACACCTCATATCCGTCCGGCTGCGGCATCACGACGTCGAGCATCACCAAATCCGGCTTCACCGACGTGACGAGCTGGAGCGCGCTCGCGCCGTCGGTCGCGGAGACGACGTCGTAGCCGCGCGGCACGAGCACGGCCTCGAGCAGCCGCACGTTGGGAGGAACGTCGTCCACGACCAGGATCCGGCCTTCGCCGCTCATCCGAGCCGTCCCTCGCAGTGCTGCCGCACGATCTCGATCAGCTCCCGCACGTTCACGGGCTTCGACACGTAGCCGTCGAAGCCCTCCGCAAGGAACCGCTCGCGATCCCCCAGCATCGCTTGCGCGGTCAGGGCAACGACGGGGATCGTCGCCGTGCGCGCGTCCGCCCGCAGTCGATGGAGCGCCTGAACGCCGTCGAGGTCGGGGAGCTGAACGTCCATCAGCACGAGGTCCGGCGTGTGCTCGGATGCCATGTCGACGGCGTCGCCGCCTGTCGTCGCCTCGAGGGTTCGGAAGCCGGTCGCGTCCAGGACGTCACGGAACAGCTTCATGTTCTTCTCGTTGTCCTCGACGACGAGGATCCGCTCACCCGTCATGACGTGGTCGACCCTGAGGGCAGCGCGAACGTGAAGGTGCTCCCGTGGCCGAGCTCGCTCTCGAGCCAGATCCGTCCGCCGTGGAGCTCCACGAACCGCTTCGAGAGCGCGAGGCCGAGGCCGGTCCCCTCGCGGTGCCCGATCCCCATCTCGCTCTGCTGGAACTCCTCGAAGATCCGATCACGGTCCTCGAGGGCGATGCCCGGCCCTGTGTCGGCGACGGAGACCCTGACCTCGCCGTTCACGCGCGTCGCGCTCACGCCGACTTCCCCCCCGGCGGGCGTGAACTTCACCGCGTTCGAGAGGAGGTTGAAGATGACCTGCTTGATCCGTCGCTCG
>DASQTT010000111.1:0-2411 GCA_035641735.1 Actinomycetota bacterium
GGAGCGACGAGGTCACCGCGGGCCGCGACGAAGGCCTGACGCGCCGAGCGTTCCTCGGCGCGGCAGCCGCCGTCGCGGCCGGCACCCTCACGAGCTGCACGGGCCCGCAGCGCGCCGGCCCGAGCCGCACCTCCGAGCAGACGCCTGCACCACGACTCACCTCGGTCGAGTGCCCGGCGCTCGAGGTGGCAGAGTCACCCCTGTGGGAAGTCGCGATGACCTGTGGCCTCGTCTATGGCTCGTCGGCGGCGACCTGGCAGATCTCGGACGCCCAGTATCGGCGCCTGATCCAGCGCCAGGCTGCGATCCTGTTCACGGAGGACGATCTCCTCTGGTATCGGCTCCGACCGACGCCGGACTCGGACCTCGACTTCCGTTTCGGCGACCGCATCGTCGGGTTCGCCGAGGAGCACGGGATGCTGGTGCTCGGCGCCCACCTGATCTGGGACGAAGGCTACGGCGAGGGTTGGACCGAGAGCGACTTCTACGAGCTCGACGAGGCTGCGGCCCGCGAGCTCCTCTTCGGGACGGTCGAAGCGGTCGTCCGGCGGTACCGCGGCCGCGTCGCGGTTTGGATCGTGGCCAACGAGGTGTTCGACGGCTTCGGCGTCCGGCCGGAGGTCCCGTGGCACGGCACGATCGGCGAGTCGTACATCGAGGAGGGGTTCCACGTCGCCCACGAGGCGGACCCCGACGCGATGCTGCTGATCAACGACTTCGGGTTCGAGACTGGGGATGGCGTCTCGTCCGCCGAGGATCGACGGAGGGTCGCCCTGAACGTGATTGACGACCTGCTATCGAGAGACGTGCCGGTCCACGGCTTCGGCGTCCAGGCGCATCTGAACGCCGACGGCTTCGCCGAGGCGTTCGATCCCGCCTCCTATCGGGCGTTCCTCGCCGAGGTTGCCGACCGAGGCCTCCCGATTCTGGTCACCGAGATGGACGTCCTCGACGACGGCCTTCCGCCGTCCATGGAAGCCCGGGACCGGGCCGTCGCGGAAGTCTACGAGCGGTACCTGGACATCGCGCTCGAGGAGCCGTCGGTCGCCTCGCTGATCACGTTCGGGCTGTCGGATCGGTACACCTGGCTGGAGGAGGACTACCCAAGGGACGATGGCGTCCCCCGGAGACCGCTCCCGTTCGACGACGAGATGCGGCCGAAGCCGGCCGCCGAGGTGCTCCGGGCGAGCCTGCGTCAGGCGGTCGGTCGGTCGACACCACTCGTGCCGCCTCGATGCCGGACGGCGTGACGGACGCGCCCTCTGGGGAGGACAGCTCCGACGGTCCGCTACGGATTTCCGGGCATCTGAAGCTCGGCGGAGGCTGGCCGAGCTGGGAGACGTACGACCGGATCGTGCGGCTGTTCGACTGGCCTCGCACGCGTTCATCACGCGTCCTACGAAATGTTGTTGCCGGGCGGGACGGTTCCGCCCCGCCCGACAAGACACTTCTCACCCGACGACGAGTCGTCCCTGCATCCAGGGGTGGAACGCACACAGGAAGTACAGGACCGACCCGGCGGGTGCGGTCAGCGTCCCCCCGGTGACCTGTCCGTTGAAGATCAGCATCGAGTCGCCCGGCGCGTTCAGACCGTCCTCGAGACCCACCCTGCGGGTGGGGGGATCGGTGGCGAAGTGAGCGCCGAGCGCGGCCTCACACGCTTCACACCCGAACAGCACGTCGTCGAACGTCGTTGGCAGCTGCCCTCGCCGGACCACCGTCAGTGTGTGTGGAGCCGCCTCCGAGCGGTCGTGGTCGACGAGTCGAACGATGTCCCCGCTATGCGGGAATGATCTTCCTGGATCGAAGCGGAACGTGCTGAAGATCAACGCGTTGGGCTCGAAGTCCTCTTGTCCGAGGGCCTCGATCACGGTGACCGGCTGGTGTGAGCGGGGGGATCGGTCGGCGGCTGCCGCGCTGATGGCCGTCACGACCGTGACGAGCACGCCGCTAACCAGAGCCCCGATCAGTAGCATCCGACGGTTCACGGGGAACCTCCTTTGCTCGGTGCGACCCTTTCGGTGACTAAGGTCTCGCCTCGCCGGAGGGTCCCGGGAACGCCTCCAGACCGTCAGATTGATCGACCCCTCGCCTCGACTGCCTCCGCCCCGTCGTCTCACCATCGCTCGCGAGGGCATCTCCCGTCAATGTGCCGGTGGATCGGACGGTGCGGCTCCGTATCGTCCGCCCGTGGCGAGCTCGCGGAGCTCGAGAGGTCGGATTGCAGGATCGGAACTTTTTCTTCCTCACGTTCACGGAGCCCTAAGCGGACAGCTCACGGCGACCCGGGGCGCCTCAGGGTCGGTTCCGCCACGGTCGCGTGTCCCACCAGCGCCACTCGGCCCAGCGCTCGCCCTTGGCGCGGCTCCATCGGCGGGATGGTCGGTGGCCGGGCGCCGGAACGTCGGATC
>DASQTT010000112.1:0-4801 GCA_035641735.1 Actinomycetota bacterium
ACCGCCTCGTCGGCATCGTCGAACATGCCGCCGTCGCTGAAGGAATCGGGCGTGACGTTCACGATGCCCATCACCAACGTCCGCTCGCCGAGCGACAGCGAACGATCGCGGCAACGCCACTCCGAGCCCATGCGCGACAGCCTACGACCGGGTCGCTACATCCTGATGTGGTCCATCGCCTCCTGGCGCGTCCGGGCGTCGGACCGGAACAGGCCGCGGACCGTTGACGTGACCGTGCGCGACCCGGGCTTCTTGATGCCCCGCATCGTCATGCAGAGGTGCTCGGCCTCGATCACCACGAAGACGCCCCTCGGCGTGAGGGCTGTGTCGATCGCGTCGGCGATCTCCGTCGTGAGGCGCTCCTGCACCTGCGGCTTCCGCGAGAGGAGGTCGACGACGCGCGCGATCTTCGAGAGGCCGGTGATCTGCTGGGCCTTGTTCGGGATGTACGCGACGTGCGCCTTCCCGATCCAGGGCAGCAGGTGATGCTCGCAGCTCGAGTACAGGGGGATGTCGCGGATCATGATCATCTCGTCGTGGTCGGCGCCCTCCACCACCGTGACGAGTTGCGACGCGTCCTTGCCGACACCTCCGAAGATCTCCTCGTACATCCGCGCGACCCTCGCCGGCGTCTCGCGGAGTCCGCCGCGATCGGGGTCCTCACCGATCCCCTCGAGGATCATGCGGACGCCTTCCTCGATCTTCTTCGCGTCGAAACCGTCGGGGCGATCGAGCAGGTCCATGCGTCGGATGCTACTCGGGCACCAATGCGTCGAGGGTCCCGGGAAGCGGGCCCAGGTTCGGCAGCTCGCCCGCACGCGGCAGGTCGCTCGACTCGCCGAGCCGGTTGATCCAGACGCAGGGGAGCCCGAGCTTCGCGCACGGCTCCACGTCGTGATACAGCGAGGCGGCGACGTGCGCGTGGCGCTCCCGGTCGGCCATCGTCTCGCGGAAGAACAGGTCCCAGTGCGCGAAGTTCGGCTTGTACGCGCGGGCCTCGGCCGCGGTGATCCGGACGTCCACTTCGACGCCGAGCGTCTTCAGCGACGCGTCCAGGAACTCGGGATCGGTGTTCGAGAGGATCGCGAGGCGCCAGCCGCGCTCGCGGAGTTCCGCGAGGGTGCCGGGAACCTCGTGGAAGGGACGCCACGAGGGCAGCGCATCCGCGAGCGCGTCCTCCTCTCCGGGGGGAACCTCGAGCCCGTCGATGTCGGCGATCCCGGCGAGCGTCTCCCGCAGGACCTGCCGGTAGGTGACGTCGCGGCCGGCCTGGATCCGCGGCTCGACGTCGTGGTACCGGTGGAAGAGCCGGTCGCCGTCTTCCTCCGGCCAGACCCGGGCGAGGGCCCGGCGCACGCCGTTGTCCCAATCGATGAGGGTGCCGTAGCAGTCGAAGGTCGCCCAGCGATCGGTCACGGGCGACGCCCCTTCACCGCTGGAGCGGTCCGGGAGGTGGCTCGGGCTGCGGGAACGTCGCGGTCCGCGAGACGGCCAGGCCGGCCCCACGCACCTCCGGTGCGCGCGGCTGTCGACGCTCGACGGTCTTGAAGAACGCCTCGACCTCCTCACGCTCCAGCGTCTCCTTCTCGAGCAGCAGCGCGGCCAGCTGATCGAGCTTCCCTCGCTGTTCCGTGAGGATCTCGAGCGCGACGTCGTGCGCCTCGTCGATCAGCCTCCGGACCTCCTGGTCGATCTCGAACGCGACCGCATCGGAGTAGTCCGGCGTCGACGCCCAGTCACGCCCGAGGAACACCTCGCCCTGCTTCTGCCCGAGGGTCCGCGGGCCGATCACGTCGCTCATCCCGTGCTCGGTCACCATCTGCCGGGCCATCTTCGTGGCGCGCTCGATGTCGTTCCCGGCGCCGGTCGACACGTCCCCGGCGACGATCTCCTCCGCCACACGGCCGCCCATCAGCATCGCGAGCTCGTCCCGGAGCTGCTCCCGGGTCATCATGAACCGGTCCTGTTCGGGCAGGGTCAGCGTGTAGCCGAGCGCACGGCCGCGCGGGATCACCGTGATCTTGTGCACCTCGTCAGTGTTCGGAAGGACGTGCGCCGCGAGCGCGTGCCCGCTCTCGTGATAGGCGATGAGCCGTCGCTCCTCCTCGCTCATCACGCGGCTCTTGCGCTCGGGCCCGGCCATCACCCGGTCGACCGCCTCCTCGACCTCCCGCATCGAGATGCCCTTCCTCGAGCGCCGGGCGGCCAGCAGCGCGGCCTCGTTGATCACGTTCGCGAGGTCCGCGCCGGTGAACCCCGGCGTCCGGCGCGCGAGGACCCCGAGATCCACCTCGGGGTCGAGGGGCTTGCCTTTCGCGTGGACCGCGAGGATCGCCTTACGACCTTCCAGGTCCGGCCGATCGACCACGATCTGGCGGTCGAACCGTCCCGGCCGCAGGAGCGCGGGATCGAGGATGTCGGGCCGGTTCGTGGCGGCCATCAGGATGACCGTCGAGCGTTGGTCGAAGCCGTCCATCTCGACGAGGAGCTGGTTCAGGGTCTGCTCGCGTTCGTCGTGACCGCCGCCGAGCCCGGCGCCGCGATGCCGGCCGACCGCGTCGATCTCGTCGACGAACACGATCGCGGGCGCGGAGGCCTTGGCCTGCTCGAAGAGGTCGCGGACGCGGGCCGCACCGACGCCGACGAACATCTCCACGAAATCCGAGCCGCTGATCGAATAGAACGGGACGCCCGCCTCGCCCGCGACGGCGCGCGCGAGGAGCGTCTTGCCGGTCCCGGGCGGTCCGAACAGCAGGACGCCGCGCGGGATCTTCGCGCCCATCGCCTGGAACTTCGAGGGATGCTGGAGGTACTGCTTCACCTCGAGGAGCTCCTCGATCGCCTCGTCGACGCCGGCGACGTCCTTGAACGTCGTCTTCGGCTGGTCCTTCGTGACCTGCTTGTGCTTGCTCCGGCCGAACTGCATCACCCGGCCGCTCCCGCCTTGGGCCCGGTTCATCATCCACAGGAACAGACCCGCCAGCAGGAGCACGGGCAGCACGTAATACAGGAGGCTGAGGATCTCGTTGGGCTGCTGCGGCAGCACCTCGTAGGAGACGTCGGCCTCCTGGAGCTCGATCGTCAGCTCGTCGGCGAACTCCGCCGTGTACTTGGCGACGAACTCCGAGCTGTCGGTCAGGTGTCCCCGGACGACCTGGTCGCTCTCGTAGATCTCCGCGTCGCGCACCTCACCGGCGTCGATCGCGGCGATCAGCTCGCTCAGCTTGAGCTCTTGCGCGCTCTCCGGCCTTTGGGTCAACGACAGCGCGGCGAGGAGCAGCAGTGTTCCCCCGACGATCCAGAGCGTCGGCACTCGGGCGATGCGTCGGTAAGGGCGCTCCGGTGGGGCCACGCGCTACCTCTTTCCGCGGATGCGTCGAGCCCGGGCTCCGCGGCGCCAGGCTCGTGGCCAAGCGTAGCATCGCCCCTCTCGAGGGCCGTGGTCAGCGGATCCCGGTGTCGACGGCGAGCGTGATCGCCGTGAACGTTCCCGGCTCGACCTGGACCGTCTGCGGCTTCGCCGTCGGTGGCGGCGACTCCGAGACGATCGAGACCTCGTACGTGCCCGGCGGGAGCGACAGCCGGAAGCGACCGTCGGCATCCGTCTGCACGGTGGCGACGTCGCCGGTGGCCACGTTCGTCGCGATCACGGTGCCCTCGAACGGAAGGTCGGGGCACGGGGAGCCGGCGATCTCGACGGGGCACTGCGGGCCCGCGAGCGCTCGGCCTCGGATCCCGGAGGAGCCGTCGCCCTCGCCCTGGCCGCCGCAGGCGGCGAGGGCGAGGACGACCACGAGCGGCAGGAGCCGGGACATCCTCGGTTGGACGGCCCGCGGGGGGCGGGCGGTTCCGTCAGCCGCCGTAGGCTGCCGGCTTCAGCGTGGCGATGTAGGGCAGGTTCCGGTATCGCTCGTCGAAGTCGAGCCCGTAGCCGACGACGAACTCCGGCGGGATGTCGAACCCGACGTAGCGGAGGTCCAGCGGCACCTTCTGGATCCCGGTCTTCCGGAGCAGGGCGGCGACCTCGAGGGACGCCGGTTTCCGCCCCGCGAGGTTCTTGAGCAGGTATTTCAGGGTCAGTCCCGAGTCCACGATGTCCTCGACCAACAGGACGTCCTGTCCCTCCAGGTCGTGGTCCAGGTCCTTCAGGATCCGCACGACCCCGGAGGTCTTCGTGGCCGCGCCGTACGACGAGACCGCCATGAAGTCGAACTCGAGCGGCAGCCGGATGTAGCGGGCGAGGTCGGCCATCACGACGAACGCGCCCTTCAGGACCCCGACCAGCAGGAGGCGCTTCCCGTCGTAGTCGACGGAGACCTTCTCCCCGATCTCCGCGAGCTTGTCCTGGATCTGCTCCGAGGACAGGAGCACGCGCTCGATGTCGGGTTCGTACGCCTCCACGTGGTGGGTCAGTGTAGAGACCGACGCCATCGCCCCCCCTTCCGTCCGCGCGCAACGGTCACGTCTCGGGGGAAGCGCGAGAGACGCGAACGTACTCCTTCTCCCTGACCGCCTTCAAGCCCTGGGGCAGATCACGGCGCCGACCCGGCCGGCCCCGGGCAAGGTCGAGCACGGCATCGATCGCATCTTTCGTCCACGGCGCCGCCCAGTCCGTGGACATGAGGTTGTACGCGGCGAGCCGGATCACCCGAGAGGCCACCGGATCGGGGAGCTCGCGCAGCTTGCTCACGTCGATCCGAACGTCGCTCCCGCGCTCGCCGTCGACCACATCGACGTATGCCTTCGACGTGGCGGCGAAAAGCTCATCCCGGTCTCGGCGAAGCAATCGAGCGGTCCGCGC
>DASQTT010000113.1:0-5565 GCA_035641735.1 Actinomycetota bacterium
TGCCTCGAACCCCGTCGCCGGTCCCTACTTCAACTTCACGATCCCCGAGCCGACCGGTGTCGTCGGGATCGTGGCGCCGCCGGAGCAGGCCCTGCTCGGGCTGGTCTCGCGCCTCGCCCCCGCGATCGTGGGCGGGAACGCGACCGTCGTCCTCGCGAGCGAGCCGTCGCCGCTGCCAGCCGTCACGCTCTGCGAGGTCCTGGCCACCTCCGACGTTCCGGGCGGCGTCGTGAACGTGCTCACGGGTTCCACGGCGGAGCTGGTGCCGTGGCTGGCGGGGCACATGGACGTGGACGCGATCGACGCCACCGGCGTGCCCGACGAGCTCATCGCGGAGGCCGAGCGTCTGTCCGCGGAGAACGTCAAGCGCGTCCATCGCGCCCCCGATGCCGATCCTTTCTCCGAGGACGCCCAGAGCCCGTACGAGGTCACGGCGTTCATGGAGATGAAGACCGTCTGGCACCCGATGGGCGCCTAGGGACGAACCTTCCGCCGCGCGCCGCGACGTGACACCATCCGCGTCACGTCCCATGAACGTCGAGCGGTAGAGGGGGAAGGCGATGGGGAAGGTGTCGAAGGGATCGGCCGGCGAGCCGGTCGAGGGCCCGGGCTTCGAGGGCCGGTACGGCGAGACGGAGGGATACACGATCGGGTTCGAGCGGTACACGGAGCACGCGGACATGACCCCGCTCTTCGTGGGACTGCCGGACGACCGGTGTCAGTCCCCGCACTGGGGCGTCGTCCTGAAGGGCAGGCTCGTGTACCACACGGCCGAGGGCGACGTCGAGGTCACGGACGGGGAGGCCTATTACGTGGGTCCGGGGCACACGCCGGAGATCTTCCCGGACACCGAGATCGTGGAGTTCAGCCCGACCGTGGAGCTCAACGAGACGATGGAGGTCGTCACGAAGAACATGGAGTCGCAGGGCTCCTAGCGCGCGAAGGGCGCCGCGCCGGCAGGCGCGGCGCCCCTTCGTAACGGAATCGCCACAGCGACGTGGGGTGGAACGACTTCCCCCGGAGCTAGCATCGGCAGATGCCTCCCTACAAGGAGCAGGGCGTCGTCCTGCGGTCGGCGAAGCTCGGTGAGGCCGACAAGATCGTCACCGTCCTTACCCAGGGCTCCGGCAAGGTCCGGGGGGTCGCGAAGGGCATCCGCAAGACGATGAGCCGGTTCGGTGCCCGGCTGGAGCCGTTCACGCACGTGAACCTGATGCTCTACCGCGGACGGGGTTCCCTCGACACGATCACGCAGGCGGAGATCATCGCGCCGCATCGTGCGATCCGCGACGACCTGGCGCGATTCGCGGCGGGCGAGACGATGCTCGAGGCCGTCGATCGCGTGGCGGAGGAGCACGAGCGGAACGTCCGGCTGGTCCTGCTGCTGCTGGCGGGGCTCCGGTCGCTGGACGCCAAGCCGGTCGATCCCGCGGCCGTGGCCGAGTCGTTCGTGCTGAAGCTCCTCTCGGTCTCGGGGTTCCATCCGAGCCTCACCGCGTGTGCCGTGTGCGGACGGACGGACGTCCGGCTGTTCTCCGCCGGGCTCGGCGGCGCCGTCTGCGACGGCGACGCCGACCCCGGCGCAGCCCACGTCTCCAAGGACGCCCTCGCGTACCTGTCGACGATCGCGCTCGCGGACCTCGGCGATGCCGGCGCCCTACCCGGGCCGGAGGCCCGGACCCGCCGCGAGGCCCGCGGACTGCTGTTCGGTTTCACCGAGTACCACCTCGAGCGCCGCATGAAGTCCGTCCCGATGCTCGTGAGGACAGCGACGTGAGCAGCTACCTCCACGACCTCGATCTCGATCGGATCCCCACGCACGTCGGGATCGTCATGGACGGGAACGGGCGGTGGGCGCAGCAGCGGGGTCTCCCGAGGACCGAGGGGCACGGCGCGGGGGAGGAGGCCCTGTGGGACACGGTCAAGGGAGCCGTCCAGGTGGGGCTCCCGTGGCTCACTGTCTTCGCGTTCTCGACGGAGAACTGGAGCCGGCCCACCCCCGAGGTGCTCTACCTGATGAACTTCAACCGCGGCCTGCTCCGGCGGCGGCGCGACGAACTGAACCGGATGAACGTCCGGATCCGCTTCCTGGGACGGAGGAACTGGCGCGTGCCCCGTTCGGTCCTGCGGGAGATGCGCGCGGCCGAGACCCTCACTGAGCGCAACACCGGCACGACGCTCACGATCGCCTTCAACTACGGCGGTCGAGCGGAGATCGTCGACGCCGTGAAGCAGATCGCGCGGGAGGTGCGCGAGGGCACGCTGCGACCGGATCGGATCGACGACCGGACGATCGAGGAACGCCTGTACGCCCCCGACATGCCCCCGCCCGACCTGCTGATCCGGACGAGCGGCGAGCAGCGCATCTCGAACTTCCTTCTCTGGGAAGTGGCCTACTCCGAACTCTGGTTCACACCGGTGTTCTGGCCCGATTTCGACCGGGAGCAGCTCTTCGAGGCGATCCGCGACTTCCAGAAGCGGTCCCGGCGCTTCGGCGGCGTCGGGGAGGAACCGTGACGCTGGAAGCGTTCCGGCCCATCTAGTCCCGTTCGGTCCAGACATCGGCCGGAAGGCGTAGGAAGCCCTGGTCGTTGGGCCGTTCCCCGGGGCCGGTCGACGGGGTATCGTGACGAGCCCAGCGAGCCAGCTGACGCAGGTGGGAGGGGTATGGGGCCGGTCGAACGCTTCACGAGGGACGCCGCCAGCAAGTACGTCTGGGCTGTCTCGATGCTGGTCGCGATCGTGGCCCTCGTGTTCACGTTCGCGCGAGGCGGCGATGCCGTCGATGCCGAGCGGCTCACTGCCCAGCGCCGTGCCGTGGACGCGGTGGCTCAGGTCGTCGAACCGAGGATCGACGCGTCGGACCTGGAAGCACCGATCGCCGAGCAGGAGCTCACGGGGCTGCGCGCGGCCCTCGAGCGCACCACCCTGAGCGATCCTCGGGTCGTCCGCCTCCGGATCTGGTCGGACGATGGCCGGCTGTGGTTCTCGAGCGACGCCGACGACCGGCTCGGCTCCGAGGGGGCGTTGAACGATCAGATCCTGGGTGTGGCGGCGGACGGTCGGGCGATCACGCGATCGAACCTGTCGGACACCGGCGGCTCCGACGAGCGCGGACGGAGCCTCCTGCGGACGTACACCCCCCTCGGCTCGACCGCGGTGGCCGAGGTCAACCAAACGAGCGAGGGCACGATCGCCCCGGTCCAGGCCGAGTGGAGGTCGTACCAGATCATCGTCGCCGCCCTGGTGGGTCTGTTCCTGCTGCTCACGATCCTGTCCCTCCGCGAGCCGCTCGAGCGGATCAACACCGGCGTCGCCTTCGCAGCGTCCTCGATCCCGGAGGGGTACTCCTTGATCGACGACGACCGGCTGCACGCGGTCGAGGAGGTGTACCGTCTGGCGCACGACCGGGTGGCGAGGCTCCAGGAGAAGCTCGAGCAGTCGGAGGCGATGCGCCGCCGCCTCGAAGGGGACATCCAGCGTGCGCTGACCAAGGCGCACACGGAGACCGGCAAGCGGCCGGCCGCGTCGGCCGGAACGCCCCCGGTGCCCGCCGCCGAGCCGGCGACCGCGGCCACTCCGCCTCAGGCGAGCCCGCCCACCCCGAGCCCGGCGCCGGCGATGAGGCCGGCGGCGGCCGCGACGCCCAAGACGAACGGCGACGCGAAGCGAGTCATCGAGCCCACCCAGCCGCCGCCCGCGGTGCCGCCGATGGAGCCGGAGATCGTGACCCTACCCGAGTTCGACGCGCTGGCCGAGACGTGGGCGGCGACGGCGCCCGGTGGCCCGCTCGCCCGCGCGACGCGCGAGGACACGTCCCACCCGGAGCTGCAGCCGAAGCGCCGCGCCGAGAAGCCCAAGCGGACTTCCCGGCTGCGACGCAAGTCCGAGGCGGAGCCGGAGCCGGAGGCCGCCGCCCAGGCCGGCCCGATGGTCATCCCCCCGGCCAAGCCCGAGAAGCCGAAACGCGCTTCCCGTCTGTCCAGGAGACAGGTCCCCGCTCCGACGGCCGCGGTCGCTCCGACCGCTCCTGCGCCGCCCCCGGCCCCGGCGGTTCCGACGGCACAACCCGCTGCCGTTCCCGCTCCGGTCCCGGCCGCGGTCACGCAGGAGATCGACGACGCGAAGGCGCACGAGGCGGCCCTCGAGATGTTCATCCGCCTGACCGAGAGCGACCGTCAGCACGCCGAGGCCACCGAGGTCGACCAGGGCGCCGTTCGCGCGGCCCTCGCCAGGACGGCCGCTAGGAAGAAGCCCGGCGGACATCGCCTCCAGCCGCACGAAGACGGCGGATCGTCCGGCGGTCCGCCGCGCCGGTCCTAGCCTCGCACCTCCGCCCACCGATCGACGCGCGAGGTCGCTACAGGCCCGTTCAGGGGCCGATGTAGCATGAGCGCACGCCGGCGGTCGCAGCCAGCGGCCGGGAAAGGAGCTCGATGGCCGACCTGATGGAGGCCGTTACCGCCCTCGCCAAGCGCCGAGGGATCGCGTTCCAGTCCTCTGAGATCTACGGCGGGCTGCGCTCGTCATGGGACTTCGGGCCACTCGGAACCGAGCTCCGCCGGAACCTCCGCGAGCAGTGGTGGCGTTCGATGGTCCAGCTGCGCGACGACGTCGTGGGTCTCGAGGCCGCCGTGATCATGTCCCCGAAGGTCTGGGAGGCATCGGGCCACCTCGAGGTGTTCACCGATCCGCTGGTCGAGTGCCTCAATTGCCATCAGCGCTTCCGGGCCGACGAGCTGCCCGAGCCCGCGGCGTGCCCGAACTGTGGCGAGACGGCGTTCACCCAACCGCGCAACTTCCACCTGATGTTCAAGACGAACATGGGACCGATCGAGGACGCCGAGAACACGGTCTACCTCCGGCCCGAGACGGCGCAAGGCATGTTCGTCGACTTCAGCACCGTCCAGCAGGTCAGCCGAAAGAAGGTGCCCTTCGGGATCGCCCAGATCGGCCGGTCGTTCCGCAACGAGATCACGCCGGGGAACTTCATCTTCCGACTGCGCGAGTTCGAGCAGATGGAGATGGAGTTCTTCGTCGAGCCGGGAAGCGACGAGGACTGGCACGACTACTGGATCGCCGAGCGGATGCGTTGGTGGACGGACCTCGGTCTGCGGGAGGAGAACCTTCGCCTCCGCGAGCACGACGCCGACGAGCTCTCGCATTACTCGAAGCGCACCGTCGACATCGAATACCGTTACCCGTTCACGGACTGGGGAGAGCTCGAGGGGATCGCGAACCGGACGGACTACGACCTGAAGGCCCACGAGAAGGCCTCGGGTGAGGACCTCTCGTACTTCGACCAAGAGAAGGACGTCCGGTATCACCCGTACGCGATCGAGCCCGCGGCCGGCGTGGACCGCGGGGCGCTCGCCTTCCTGCTCGATGCCTACCGGGAAGAGGAGGCTCCCTCCGCGAAGGGGGGAACGGAGCGTCGTGTGTACCTCGCTCTGGACCGGCGGCTGGCGCCGACGAAGCTGGCGGTGTTGCCGCTGTCGAGGAACGAACGGCTGACGCCCGAGGCCCGGCGGGTCTTCGACCTCGTGAAGACCGAGTTGATGTGCG
>DASQTT010000114.1:0-3905 GCA_035641735.1 Actinomycetota bacterium
CGACGACGCCGAGCTGGGAGAGCTCGAGCTGAGCCTCGCGCCCGGCGACGTCCTGGTGCTCTACACCGACGGCGTGAGCGAGGTGCGCGACGAGGCCGGGCAGCTCGGCGAGGAGGGCATCGCCGAGGCGGTCGCTCGCGCCGCCGGGGGGACGGCCACCCAGATCGCCGACGCGATCGAGGACGCCGTCCGCGCGAAGGACGACGAGCCGCGCGACGACATCGCGATCCTGGTCGTCCGGGTCACCGGCTGACGTCGTCGGTCGAGGGCTGCCAGGCGCCGACCGCGCTCCTGAACGGCGCGACGTCGATCTGCCGCCTGACGCCCTCCGTGACGTACGGGTCGGCCGAGATCCACCTGTCGAGCTCGGCCCGATCGGCGAACTCGACGAGGAGCATCGAGCCGACCATGTCACCGGACTCCGAGAGGATCGCGCCGCCGACGAGGACGTGCCCCTCGTCGACCAGCGGCTGGATCGAAGCGAGATGCTCCGGTCGGACCCGGCGGCGGCGCTCCACCGCCGCCTCGTCCGTCCCGTCCCTCGCGACCACCAGGAACTGCATCGCTTCCTCCTTCCTGCGACGGCGATCAGGCGGAGCCGACGCCGGCTCATGTGTCGGCCCACCGTCGGTGACCGCGCCGCCGATCACGGCGGCGGCCATCGCGGCCCCCGCGATCCGAGCACCGGTCGCGAAAGACGTCGATCGACCGCGCAGTCCACGGATCTCGACCACCGGGGCGATCGAGCCTCGACCGTACTCCGGGGCCGGCCAGCCCGGAGCCGGTGCCCGAGCCGCCCGTCGCGAGATGATGACGCCATGGACATCCCGCCGCTGGGCACCCAGCTCCCCGAGGGCGCCCGGTTCATCGGCCCCGAGCCGGGTCGCGCTTCCGGATGGGCTGCGGGTGACGCGCCGACGCAGGCCGACCTCGACGCGTGCGTTGCGTGCGGACTGTGTCTCCCCCACTGCCCGACGTACCGGCTGACCGGGGAGGAGTCTGCGTCGCCGCGCGGCCGGATCGCGGCGATGCGGGCGGTCCACGAGGGCCGCGCGGGGACGGATGCCACCTTCGCCCGGTTCATGGACCTCTGCCTGGTGTGCCGGGCGTGCGAGGACGTCTGCCCGTCGCACGTCCCGTTCGGCCGGATGATGGAGGCGGCACGGACGCAGATCGAGCCGCTCCGGACGCGGCGCGTGCGGTTCGTCCACTGGCTCGGGCTCGACGTGATCCTGCCTTCGCGCATCCTCACCCGGGCCGCCGGCGTGCTCGCGCCGCTCGCCCGGCCGTTCCTCCCGCGCCGGCTCCGGGCGTCGGTGCCCCGGCGTCCCGGCGCCTTCACACCGCTGCCGGCCGTCACGGAGGCAGAAGGCGAGCGGCGCGGGACCGTGGCGCTCCTCGCCGGCTGCGTCCAGGACGTCTGGTTCCGCCCCGTGAACGAGGCGACGATCCGCGTCCTGTCCCGGAGCGGATGGCGCGTGGTCGTGCCCCGCGGACAGACGTGTTGCGGCGCGCTCGCCGCGCACAACGGGCACCTCGCGACGGCCCGGAAGCTCGCCCGGCGAAACGCCCGGGCGTTCGGAGACGCCGACCACGTGGTCGTGAACGCCGCCGGGTGTGGCGCGCACATGGCCACGTACGGCGAGCTGGCCGAAGGGGCGGCGCTGCCGATCCGCGACGCCCTCGCGTTCCTGCACGAAGAAGGGCTGCGCGTCCGCTCCGGCTCGTTCCCCGAGCCGATCCGCGTCGCGTACCACGACGCCTGCCACGCCCTGCGCGCGCAGCAGCTGCGTCACGAGCCCCGTGAACTCCTCGACGCGATCGGGAACGTCGATGTGGTCGAGATCCCGAACGGCGATCGGTGCTGCGGTGCGGCAGGGATCTACAACATCACGGAGCCGGAGATGTCGTCACGGCTGATGCGAGAGAAGGCCGACGCGATCGCGTCGACCGGCGCGACGGTCGTCGCCTCGGCCAACCCTGGCTGCACGATGCAGCTCGTGGCGGGGCTGGACGAACGGCGCGCCGATGTGCGCGTCGTCCACCCGATCGAGCTGCTGGACGCCGCCGGCTGGGGGTAGCTTCGAGCTACCAGCGCGGCTCGGCCGATCGCAGGGCCGCCTGGCCCGTGCACACCTCGCCGGACCCGTATCGAGGATCCGCGCCGACCTCGAGCCGCAGGTAGAAGCACGCGCCCGGACGAGCCTGGACGGCGCCGGCCCAGACCCGTTCCGACGCGGCGACGCTCACGTCGTCCAGACCGGTGGACGGATCGCTCGATCCGCGGAAGTGAAGGCCGGGTACGGCGGCCGACAGGCCCGTTGCGTCCGCGTCGGAGAACGCGCCGGTCTCGGCGCGGATCGCCTCGGCCGCCGTCTCCGCCCGCCGGAGCGTGGCCTGCGCGTGCCCGATCGTGTCGGCGAGTGGTCGATGGGCGAGGATCTCGACGACGAGGAACGCCCCCGCGGCCAAGAGGACACCGGCCACGACCCAGAATCCGCGGTTGCCGCGAGCCGGCGGCTCGGGCCCGAACTCGGCCTCGTACGCGCGGAGGATCTCGTCCTCGGTGGCCACCCTCCGAGGGTACGGCACGCCGTGACGTTCCGGTACCGTCGCTGGATGCCCGAGGAGATCGCGCCGAACGTTTTGTCGTGGGCGAGTGAGCTCGACGAGCTCACGCGCGCCCAGGCGGCGGAGACCGCGAAGCTGCCGATCCTCGCCGGGCACCTCGCGCTGATGCCTGACGCCCACCTCGGCAAGGGCGCCACGATCGGGTCCGTGATCCCGACGGAGAGCGCTGTGATCCCCTCCGCCGTCGGCGTGGACATCGGCTGCGGGATGGCCGCACGCCGGCTGGACCTCACGCAGGACGGCCTTCCCGACGGCCTCGAGGCCTGGGTGACCCAGATGGAGGCCACCGTCCCGGCGGGCCTGGGCCGCTGGCACGGAGGCGCATCCGACGAAGCGCTCGGATGGTTCGCGGCGAACCCACCTCCGCCGACGCTCGACGACCCCGGACGGGCGACGGCGCAGCTCGGGACGCTTGGCTCCGGGAACCACTTCATCGAGCTCGCGACCGACGAGGACAGCCGGATCTGGATCCTCCTCCACTCCGGCTCGCGCGGCGGGGGGAACAAGCTGGCCGGCCTGCACTCGAAGGCGGCCCGCAGGCTCCACGAAGGGATCGGCACCCGGTTGCAGGACCCCGAGCTCGCGTGGCTCCAGGAAGGGACGAAGGAGTTCGACGCGTACATCCGAGATCTCCGGTGGTCGCAGGCGTTCGCGCGCGAGAACCGCCGCCTGATGCTGGCGGCGACCCACCGGGCGGTCGAAACGGTCCTCGGCCGCGAGGTGGCGACGGCCGACGAGGTGAACTGCCACCACAACTTCACGGAGCGCGAAGAGCACGGCGGCCGGATGCTGTGGGTGACCCGGAAAGGCGCGATCCGTGCCCGCGTGGGCGATCGCGGACTGATCCCCGGGGCGATGGGCCAGCGCTCCTACGTGATCCGCGGTCTCGGCAACGAGGCGTCGTACGAGTCGTGCGCCCACGGCGCGGGCCGCCGGATGTCACGCCGCCAGGCGCGGAAGCGGCTCACGCTCGAGAGCTTCAGCGAGGCGATGGGCGTCGCGGTGTGGCAGAACGCGAGCGCGCGAGAGCTCCTCGACGAGCACCCGGAGGCGTACAAGCCGATCGACGTCGTGATGCGGGACCAGGCCGACCTCGTCGAGATCGAGCACGAGCTCCACGGCATCGCGAACTACAAGGGGGTCGAACGGGTCGGCGGACGCTAGCCGGCCGACGTTCGCGACAGGTCGGACGGGGTGCGCCGGAACGGTTCGACGGGAAGCCCCCGCCTGCGGTTGAATGAATGACCTGGTTCGGACCGAAGGGAGAGCGGCGG
>DASQTT010000115.1:0-9572 GCA_035641735.1 Actinomycetota bacterium
ATCCCGCGAAGACCCGGGCGCGACGGAGCCCTCCGATCTCGTCCGGGCCGGTCTCCTCGGGGAGGAAGCCGATCGACTCGAGCGCGATGATGCCGGCCCGCTCCGGCTCTTCGAAGTCCGCGAGCACGACGGCCGCCTCGGGCTGCACGGGACCCCCCGCGAAGAGGGACTCCCCGGGCGGCACGATCGGCGACAGCGGCGGCACGGCCTCCGCGACCGTCGCCTCGAGCGGTCGGTTCAGCACGACGCCGACGGCTCCCTCGTCGTCGTGGTGGCCGATCAGCACGACGGTGCGACGGAAGTTCGGGTCCCACAGGCTGGGCCCGGCGATCAGCAGCTGCCCGCGGAGGCTGTCCACCACCCAATCTTGGCAGCGGAGGGATCCATCCGCGTCGCCAGGGCGCATACTGCAGCGGGCACGTACGCAAGGGGGTGGCCCATGGACGCGTTCTCCCGCGGTCTTCGGCTCGCCATGGCGAGCTGGTCGGTCGTGCGGCAGGACCGGCAACTGCTGATCCTGCCGATCGTCTCGTTCGTCTGCTCCGTGATCGTGATCGCCGTCTTCGCCGCCGGGACCTGGGGCATCGGCCTCCCCGAGGGCGACCGGCTGGAGCCGGTTCACTACGTGATCCTGTTCCTCCTCTACGTGACGCTGGCCTTCGTCACGATCTTCTTCAACGCGGCGGTGATCGGAACCGCGACGGAGCGCCTCAAGGGACGCGAGGCCACGATCGCGGACGGTCTCCGGCTCGCCCGGGAGCATCTCGGTGCGATCTTCCTGTGGGCGGTCGTGACGGCCACCGTAGGGATCGTGCTGCGGACCCTCGCCGAGCGGTTCGGGTTCGTCGGCCGGATCGTGATCTCGCTGGTCGGCGCGGCGTGGAACGTCGTGACGTTCTTCGTCGTTCCGGTCCTGCTCTACGAGCCGGTCGGCGTCGGCGAGGGCATCAAGCGGTCGGCGTCGCTGTTCCGGCAGAGGTGGGGCGAACAATTCGTCGGCAACGGCGCGATCGGCATCGTGGTGTTCGTCGCGGCGCTCGCGGTGGGGGCGTTCGCCTTCGTGCTGGGCACGATCGCGGTGCCGCTCGGCATCGCGGTGGGGGTACTCGGGATCGGGGCGCTGATGGCGATCGGGGCCGCTTGCTCCGGCGTGTTCAACGCGGCGCTCTACCGGTACGCGACCACCGGCGAGGCGTCAGGAGCCTTCTCGATCGAGGACCTGAGCTCGTCGTTCCGCCCGAAGGGGCGCCGCGGGATCTTCGGCAGCTCCACGCCGACCCGTCCCGACCTGTAGCCGGCCGCATCGTCGTCGCACGGAAGGCGGGCTCCGACTCGGAGCCGCTTCCCGCTTGCTAGGGTTCGCCGCGCGCGACGGAAGGCGGTCCGGTGACCAAGGACGTGTACGAGATCGGCGAGCTGCCGCCCCTCGGGGAGGTGCCGCCGAAGATGCATGCGCAGCTCGTCCGTCCCGACCGGTACGGGGAGCCGCGGGACGCGATCCGCGACGAGGTCGTCGACGTACCGGAGCTCGGACCGCGCGACGCGCTCGTCGCCGTGATGGCGTCGGGCGTCAACTTCAACAACGTGTGGGCGGCCCGCGGTGTGCCGGTGGACGTGACGAAGACCCAGGCGCGGTGGGACGAGCCCACCGACTTCCACATCGTCGGGTCCGACGCCTCCGGGGTCGTCTACGCGGTGGGCTCGGAGGTCAGCGAGCTCGAGGTCGGGCAGCACGTCGTCGTGCACGCCGGCCAGTGGGATCACGACGATCCCTGGGTCGACGCCGGGAAGGATCCCGGTCTCGCCGCGAGCTTCCGCGTGTGGGGCTACGACACCTGCTGGGGCTCGGTCGCCCAGTTCACGAAGGTGCAGGCTCACCAATGCCTGCCGAAGGCCGAGCGACTCACCTGGGAGGAGGCCGCCGCGCCGACGCTCACGGGCGCCACCGCGTACCGGATGCTGCACGGCTGGCCGCCGAACACCGTCCAGGCGGGCGACGTCGTCCTCGTGTGGGGCGGTGCCGGCGGGCTCGGCTCCCTCGCGATCCAACTGGTCGCGCTCGCCGGCGGCCGGGCCGTCGCCGTCGTCTCCTCGCAGGAGAAGGGCGAGTACTGCAAGGGCCTCGGCGCCGCCGGCTACGTCAACCGGAAGGACTTCACGCACTGGGGAGTGCCGCCGGCGTGGGACTCGCCAGACTGGAAGGCATGGTTCGACGCCGCGAAGGCGTTCGGCAAGGCGGTGTGGGAGGCGCTCGGTGAACGTACGAGCCCGCGGATCGTGTTCGAGCACCCCGGGCAGGACACCATCCCGACCTCGAACTTCGTGTGCGACCGCGGCGGGATGATCGTGATCTGCGCAGGGACGTCGGGCTACGACACGATGATCGATGTTCGCTACCTCTGGTACATGCAGAAGCGGTATCAAGGATCGCACCTGTTCAACGACGAGCAGGCGGCCGCGTTCAACGATCTCGTGCGCGAAGACCGGGTGCGCTCCACGCTGGGCCGTGCCTATCGATACGACGAGACCGGGCACGTCCACCAGCTGATGGCCGACGGGGCACTCCCCGAGGGGAACGTGGCGGTGCTCGTGAACGCACCGTCGGACGGGCTGCGGGATCTTCCCGCGGGGTCGACCTAGCCGGTCTGGACGAGCTCGACGAGCACGCCGTCCATCCCGCCCGGATGGACGAAGGCGATCGTCGTTCCGCGGGAGCCGCGCCTCGGCACCGAGTCCACGAGGCGAACGCCCTCCTCGCGGAGCCGCTCGAGCGAGGCGGCCACGTCGTCCACCGCGTAGGCCACGTGGTGCAGACCCGGACCGCGCCTGCCGAGGAACGTGCCCACCGGAGTGTCGGGTCCGAGCGCGCCCAACAGCTGGATCGAGGAATCGCCCACGTCGAAGAGGACCTCGTCGACCCCTTGGTCCTCGATCCGCTCCCAGTGACTGGGCTCGATCCCGAGGGTGCGTCGGTACCGCTCCGTCGCCGCCTCGAGGTCCTCGACGGCGATGCCGACGTGGTGCAGCCCGAGGATCACCGCCTCCTCCGCGTGCCCGGCTGCATCCGTGCGATCAGGTCCTGCGCGGCGGTGACGTGATAGACGGGCAGGGCCAGGACCCGAACGACGGCGCTCACCCCCTGGGTCCGCAGGTCCTCCTCGGGCTTCGCCCCGTCCGGGTGGGGTGCCCGCAGCACGTAGAACTCCACGAGGTCGAGGAACTGGGGCAAGGAGGGCGTCAGCCCGCCGCGTTCGTACGCATAGATCGTCTGCCGTGACGACGGCGCGCCGGGGACCGAGGCCACCGATTCGACGGATCGGTAGCCGGAGGCCCGGCGGAGTTCCCGGAGCAGCCCTCCCACCGTCCGGCGGTCCTCCGCGCTGATCGGCGGCTGCTTCGTGCGGGCCACGAGGCGCACGATAGCCGACCGCTCGGGCCGCTCCGCCCTTGGGCCGACCGGCGAAGCGTCCCCCATTTTGGGGACCGAAGGGCGGATACACGGGTGATACCCATGGGTATACCGTCGTTCGTTGGAAGCCTCAGGATCGCACCGGCGGAGCACGCTTGGAGGCCAGGTGGGGGAGAAGAGCCACAGCGCGGCAGCCCTGGCGCTGCTCGAGGGGTCGACGACGCTCCGTCAGGGACGGGCCGACGTCTTCCGCCAGCGGGAGCGGACGAAACGCCGCCGTCTGATCCGCGCGATCGTCCTCGTCTCGGGGCTCGACGCGTACCTCTGGTGGCGGTACTCGACCGGGCGCCCGCTGAGCCTGCCCACGATCCCCGATGGGTTCCCGTGGGAGATCTACATCCCGGCGATCCTGTTGATCGCCGCGATCGGCCTGATGGTCGCCCTGCCGCTGCTCTCCGGGCGCTCGCCGCACATCACCGTGTACCCCGAGCAGGTCGACATCGGCCTCACCGAGATCCGGGGCCTCGACATGCAGGTCGACGAGGTCCTCCGGTCGCTCGACGTCTTCCTCGGCTACGGCACGTTCCGGGACGAGCTCGGCGGCACCCCCCGGCGCGGGATCCTCTTCGAGGGGCCGCCGGGCACCGGCAAGACCTACCTGGCGAAGGCGATGGCGAAGCAGGCCGGCGTGCCGTTCCTGTTCATCTCCGCCACCGCCCTGCAGTCGATGTGGTTCGGGATGACGGCGTACCGGATCCGCTCGTTCTTCAAGGCCCTCAGGAAGACGGCGCGCAGGGAAGGGGGCGCGATCGGCTTCATCGAGGAGATCGACGCGATCGGGCAATCGCGCGACGCGAGCCCGGCCGTCCCGGCGGGACCGGTGGGGACCGACCGGACCGTCAACCGGTTCACATCCTCGAGCACGGGCGGGATGGTGAACGAGCTCCTGATCCAGATGCAGTCCTTCGACCAGCCGCCGGTCCGCACCAGGATGCGCGCGCGGATCCTCGGATGGCTCAACGGATACCTGCCCACCGGTTGGCAGTTCAAGGTTCCGAAGTTGGCGTATCACAACATCCTGCTGATCGCCGCGACGAACCGCGCGGACACGCTGGATCCGGCGCTGATGCGCCCCGGACGGTTCGATCGACGGCTCTACTTCGACGTGCCGACCCAGAGCGAGCGGGAGGACCTGGTCGACTACTTCCTCGAACGGAAGAAGCACCACGAGGAGCTCGACGAGCCACAAGCGCGGGTCCGCATCGGCCACGAGACGTTCGGCTACACCCCGGTCATGATCGAGCATCTCTTCGACGAGGCGCTCCTCGTCGCGCTGCGCGACGGCCGGCGCCAGATGAACTTCGCCGACGTGATGGAGGCGAAGTTCGCCGAGGAGATCGGCCTGAAGCAGGCGGTGATCTACACCGAGTACGACCGGCGGGCGGTGGCCGTGCACGAGGCCGGACACGCGACGGTCGCGCACCTCCTGGGTCAGAACCGGCGGCTCGAGGTCCTGTCGATCATCAAGCGCCGGGGCTCGCTCGGCCTGCTGGCTCACGGCGACGAGGAGGAGCGATTCACCCGGACGAGGACCGAGCTCGAGGCGGCGATCGCGATCGCCCTCGGCGGGATGGCCGCCGAGGAGCTCGTCCTGGGCGAATCCGGGACCGGACCCGCGAGCGATCTGATGACCGCCACGCAGCTCGCGGCGCAGATGGTCGGCTCCTTCGGGATGGCCGGCTCGCTGATCTCCTACGACGCCGTCTCGCACGGGCCGATCGGCGGCGCCAACCTGGTGGCGAAGGTGCTCGCCGACGAGGAGGGTAAGGACCGGGTCGAGGACATCCTGGCGGCCCAGAAGGAACGCGTCCTCGAGGTGCTCGCGCAGAACCGCGACGTCCACACGGCGCTCACCGGCGCGCTCGTGGAACGCGACGAGCTCGTCCGCCACGAGATCCTCGAAGTGATCGAACGGGCGCTCGCGGCCCGGAGCTGATCCGCTGCTAGGTTCCACGCGGTGGAGCCCTCCGCGGGCGCGACCGCTCCTCCCTCCGTCTCGCTGACCCACCCCTCCGCCCGCGGATGGCTCGTCGCCGTCGGCGTCGCGTACGCCGCCTTCCAGCTCGTCGCCTTCGACGTCGACCGAGCCCCCTCGTGGGACGAGGCGGTCTATCTCTCGCAGGTCGCACCAGGAGCGGAGGCGTATCACTTCACCGCCTGGCGAGCGAGGGGCGTCACGTTCCTCGTGGCGCCGCTCGCCGTGACCGGCTCGATCGCCGTCGTCCGTGTCGGGCTGGCGCTGCTCGCGGCCGCTGCGCTCGTGGGCGCCTTCCTGCCGTGGGTCCGGACGATCGACGGAGCCGCGCCGCTCGCAGCCGCCTTCCTCGGCTCCAGCTGGACCGCGCTGTTCTACGGGTCGGAGGCGATGCCGAACCTGTGGGTCGGCTTCGCCGGCGTCGCCGCCCTCGGGTTCGTGACCACACGAACGACCGCGGGCGGTGGAACGCGCGACGACGTGGCCGCCGCCGGCTCGTTGTTCGCGGCCGCGATGTTCCGCCCGTTCGACGCGATCGTGCTCGCCGCCATCGTGGCTGTCGCCTCGTTCGTCGTCGGCCGTCGGTCGATCCGGTGGGCCGGCCTCCCGGCCGTCGGCGCCGGATCCGGCTGCCTCGTTTGGCTCGGGGAGACCGCGGGCCGCTACGGCGGCGTCAGCGCCGCGCTCGATCAGGCGAGCGTCGTGACGCGCCTCGCCGTCCCGGATCCTTGGGAGCGGGTCGTCCAATACCTCGCGACCGCGGACGGGCCCTCGATCGGACCCGTTGGCGATCCGGGGATCTCGATCCCGGTGGTGGCGACCGCGGTGTTCCTCACGGTGGCGGTGGCGGTGGCGGTGGTCGATGCCCGCCGCCGCTCACGGTCGCCCCGGCCCGTCCTGGCGGCGGCCGGGGGTGCCACGTGCTTCGTGGCCGCGTACGTCGGCCTCGTCGGCGTCGTCGCCCCGCGGTTCCTCCTGCCCGCGGTGGCCTTGGTCTCGGTCCCCGTCGGCTCCGGTCTCGTCGCCCTCGGGCGGGACCGGCACCCTGCGCTGCGCGCCGTCCTGTTGGTTCCGGCCGCGGCCTGGCTCCTCTGGCAGGGATCGCTCGCCGTGCGGCTGGAGTCGGGCGCTGCGCGGGAACGTGCCGCCGTGCAGGACGTCGGCCGGGTGATCGGGTCGCTCACGGACGGTCGTCCATGTGTGGTCGCATCGGTCGTGGGCGCTCCACAGCTCGGTCTCGCCTCGGGCTGCCGCGGCCGGTCGATCGTGGACGTCGGGAGCGTCGACGCCACGCTGACGGAAGAGGCCCACCGTGGGATCGAGCGGGTCTTCCTCGTCCTCGAGACGCCGCTCGATCGGATCCCCCCGGGCACGTCGGAGCGCCGGAGCGTGAAGGGGCCAGGAACGCGCTCGCTCACGATCTACCGCGTCGACGGGTGAGCCCTGATCCGCCGCCCGGCCTATCCTGGGTGCATGGGATCGGTGATCGTCTCCGGCGCCCGCACCCCCATCGGCAAGTTGCGGGGCGCTTTCGCGGATCTGACCGCGGTCGATCTGGGCGCCCACGCGATCCGCGCCGCGGTCGAGCGCGCCGGTATCGCCGGGGAGCAGGTCGAGTACGCGATCGTCGGCCACGTGCTGCAGGCGGGGGCGGGGCAGATCACGTCGCTGCAGGCCTCGATCGGCGCCGGGCTCCCGAAGGACGTCCCGGCGATCACGCTGAACAAGGTGTGCCTGTCGGGGATGTCGGCGATCGCGATGGCCGACCAGATGATCCGGGCCGGCGAGCTGTCGGTGGCGGTCGCGGGCGGGATGGAGTCGATGACGAACGCCCCCTTCGTCGTGCCGAAGGCCAGAGCCGGTTCGCGCCTCGGCGACGCGGAGCTGATCGACTCGATGATCCACGACGGGCTGTGGTCCTCGTTCCGGAACCAGCACATGGGGGAGGGGACCGACGAGGTGAGCGCCGAGCTCGGGGTCGATCGGGAGGCGCAGGACGCCTGGGCCGAGCGATCCCACCGGCGCGCCGCCGCCGCCTGGGACGAGGGACGGATGACGGACGAGGTCGTGCCCGTCGAGGTGGCTTCGAAGCGCGAAGCGGTCACGGTCGAGCGGGACGAGGGGATCCGTCCCGACACGACGCTCGAGGCGCTGGCGCGGCTGAAGCCGGCCTTCCGGCCCGACGGCACGATCACCGCGGGCAACGCCTCGCAGATCTCCGACGGGGCGTGCGCGGTCGTCGTCATGAGCGAGGAGAAGGCGAACGAGCTCGGGATCGAGCCGCTCGCCGAGATCGTCGCCTACGGGATGTCGTCCGACCGGTATCCCGCGCTCCATACGGTGCCCGCGATCGCGCTCGAACGCGCGCTGAAGAAGGCCGGCGTCGCCGCCACGGATCTCGGGGTCGTCGAGATCAACGAGGCCTTCGCCGCCGTCCCGGTCCACTCCTCGAGGATGCTGGGGATCGATGAGGAGATCGTGAACCCGAACGGGGGTGCGGTGGCGCTGGGACATCCGATCGGCGCCTCCGGCGCGCGGATCGTCCTGACGCTCGCGCTGGAGATGCGCCGCCGCGGCGTCGAGCTGGGAGGGGCGGCGATCTGCGGCGGCGGCGGCCAGGGCGACGCGCTGGTCCTTCGCCTTCGCTGAGCCTTCGCTCCTGGTGGCTACCCTCGCTGCGCTCGCTCCTTGAGCCCCCAGACCCCTTCTGTCCTGAGGCTCGGCGCTCGGCTCCCTTGAACCCCCGGGAGCCCTACTTCCGGCTCTTGCCCTGCGAGAGCTCGCGGAGCTCCCGGACGAGCGCCTGCTCGGCCTTGACCCAGTGGTTAGGGTCCTCCTGCGGCGTCTCGTCGGGCTCGGACGCCGGTGCCGCATCGTCCGACGAGGAAGCCGGGGCGACGCCTCCCGAGGGCAGGAACACCTGCACCTCCGAGCCACCGCCCTCGCGGCTCGCGACCTTGGCCCATCCGCCCTGGACCTCGGCCAATCGCCGGAGCATCGGACTGAGGGCGGCCTCGGACGTGGCGGCGTCGTGGTCCACGATGATCAGGGCGCCGGTCTTCTCGTGGACGAGCCGCACGGTGATCGTCTTGCCGGCCGGGGTGCGGTCGCTGGCGTTTCGGAGCAGGCCGCCGAGGATCTGCTCCGTCCGTACGCGGTCGAGCGGGATCCGCAGGGATTCCGCCTCCACGCGGACGTCGTGCTCCTCGCCGATCCCGGACTCCTCGACCACGCGGCGGATCAGCGGCTCGAGATCGGTGCGGCGGAGCTCGAGGTCGATCGATCCGGTGACGAGCGAGTCCACGTCGGCCAGGTCCCGGACCGTGTGCTCCAGGCGGCGCGTGTGCGCCGTGAGCTGCTGCACGAGCTGTGTGTGGTCCTTCGCCGTCTCTCGCTTGTGCTTCAGCAGCTGGACGGCGCCCATCATCCGGGAGATCGTCTTCTGTGCGTCGATCGACATCTCCTTGACGAAGGCGGAGGCGCCCGAGCGGTCCATCGCGCCGGACTCGGCCTCGACGGCGTCCGGTTCGCGAACGTCGTGCTTCGGCGCCTGGATCTCGCGGATCTGCTCGGCCATCTGGTGCTGGCGCAGATGCGCCTCGAGCTCCTCGACACGTTCGACCTCGATCGTCGCCTGACGCTCGAGCTCCCGCACCCGCTCCTCGGCGGCGATCAGCTTCTCGCTCTGTCCGGCCAGGCGCTCCTGCGTGGCAGTCAGCAGCTCGTCGAGGTGCGCGCGGCCCTCGTCGTCGGCGATCTCCAGGGCCCGGCGCGCCTCGATCTCCTGCAGCCGTCGGTTCAGGTCCGCGTTCTCCACCGTTGCCGACTCGAGCTCCGCGGCGAGGTGTTCGATCCGTTCCTCGGCGGAGTGCGCTTCGACGGTCGAGCGGCTGGCCGAGCCCTCGAGCTCCGCGAGACGCGAGCGCTCCTCGGCGAGGGCGCGCTCGGCTTCCCGGAAGGATGCCCGGAGCCGCTCGAGCTCCGCAGCAGCGGCCTCGCGCTCCGATCGTGCCCGCTCCGCGTCCGCGACCGCTTGACCGAGCTCCAGCTCTCGATCGGTGGACGCCCGCTGCAACGCCTCGATCCGATCGTGCGCGGCGTCGAGTTCCGCGCGAGCGCTCCCGAGGT
>DASQTT010000116.1:0-6452 GCA_035641735.1 Actinomycetota bacterium
CATCGCGGCGCCGACCGTCACCCGGGCGACCTCTTCCGCGGTCATCGCGCCCGCCAGCGCCCCCGTCACCGCCTGGAGGCGGTGGAGACGGCCGGCGGCGAGGCGCTCGCGAGACATCGCCGCCACTCGCTGTCGATCGGCTTCGCGGAGCCGGCCCGCGATCACCCCGGTGCCGACCGCGGCGAAAACCCAGATCACGACGGCGATCCAGCTCTCGGCGCGGAGATCGGCGACGAGCCCAACGAACAGCCCTCCGCCGATCAGCGCGACCAGCGTGCCGGCCACCGGGCCGCAGACGAGCGCGCTCGCCACCGCGAGCAGCACGCCGATCCCTCCGGGAACGCCCTCGAAGGTCCCCGGGACGCGTTCGGCGAAAGCCAACATCGCGGCGACCTGGAGCAGGACGAAGCCCGGGATCCACCGCGGGTTCCAGATCCAGGGAGCGAGGATGCCGGGGGTCCATCGGCGACGCCCCCGGGACGGCGACGGCGTGGCGCTCACGGCGATCCCGCCGCGGTCCGGTCCTCGTCCACGTCGATCTCGAACCAGACCTCGTTGCGGTCCTTCGACAGGACCCCCCATCGGTCGGCGATCCGGTCGACGAGGTAGAGGCCCCACCCGGATCCCTCGGCCGCGGTCGGCTGTCGCGGCGCCGGCTCGAAGCCGCCTCCCGGGTCGGAAACCACGACGCGGATCCGACCCGGCTCGCGTCTGATCCGCAGCTCGACCTCCGGGAGCCCTCCTCCCAGCGCATGGCGGACGGCGTTCGTGATCAGCTCGCTGACGAGCAGCGTCGCGTCGTCCCGAACCTTCGAGGGAAGCGGCTCGAGCTCGTCCTTCACCACCGCCCGAGCCTGGGACGGAGCCTCGGGGACCAACGCGAACGTGACTCGACGCTCCATGGCTAGGGCTCATCGTCCACGCGGGCCCGACGGTCGGCAACCGGATGTTTGCCGGTACCGCCGGCTGGGAACGATCCCACGGGCCCCGCGGCCACCGCGCCGACATGAGCAGCACGGTGACCGCGGGTCTCTTTCTTCTCCGCCCTGCTCATGCCGCGGTCCGACCCGCCCGATACCTCCTGCGTCGGATCACCGGAGGTGCGGAGATGCAGGTCCAACAGAAGCGCGTCTGCGCGGCGTGCGGCTCTGAGAGTGCGCCCGACGCCTCGTTCTGCTGGCGTTGTCTCGCGCCGTTCGCCCAGGTACCGCCGACACCTCCGATCGGCGTCGGCCATCCGGGCGCGATGCCTCCGGCCCCCGAGGCGAGGACGGCACGTCCGGGCACGCCCGGCTCGTCGAAGATCGCCAGGGCCGCCGTCTCCGTCATCGCCGCGCTCGGCGGGTATTTCGGCGTGCAGTACGTCCTCGGGTCGCACGCATCGCTGCCCGACGAGCTCGCCGGCGCGCAGCGGATGACCGACGCCGGATCCAAGGAGTTCGAGAGCTACCTCGCGGCGGAAGGCGATCGCTACGGCGTGGACGCCGAGGGCGGCGTCTACGGCTCGTCGGTCGGACCGCAGTTCTTCGTGATCCTCGTCGACGCCGCAGCGGTCGAGACCACGGACCAGCTCTTCGACGCGCTCGTGACGGGTTTCTCGCAAGCGGGCGCGGAGGTGGACGAGCAGGGGAAGACGAGCGGCCGGCGGGAAGAGAGCGAGTACCGGTGCGTCTCCGCGGAGGCCGGCGGAAGCACCGCCGTCGCATGCATGTGGCGGAACGACGGGAACGTGGGGATCGTCCTCGAGGTACCGGGATCGCTCAAGGGCACCCGTCGGCTGTTGTGGACCGTGCACGACACGGTCCTCGGCTGACCCCCGGCCGCTCGATCAGCGCCGGTGGTTCCGCAGGGGCGTGACCCGCTCCATGGGTCGGTGCGCCCAGCAGCGGTTCCCGTCGTTATAGATGGAGAGGATCGTCGGGCAACCGGTCTCGTCGCAGACGCGTCCTTCTTCGAATCGGGTGACGGGAGGCCCGTCTTGGACCGGTTCGCTGCGGACCGACGGCGGATCCAACTCGACGGACAACTGCATCTCGTCAACCTCCTCGTTCGATGCGCCCCGGATACCCGAGTGATGTACCGGCCAAACGCATCCGGGGGATGAACGTCGCTCGTCGGGGCCACACAGCTGGGATGGGCCTGCGGGGTGATGTGTGGGTCGGCCGCCGGACGGGTACGGGTCGGTCTCCGGGATGTCCCGGTCGTTCCTCGGGAGGTGGTCCGCCGTGCTGAACCCACAGGCCGTACGACGAGAACCCGAGCCGGAGCCGCAGCCGCCCAACCCGCCCGAGCCCTCGCCGATGCCACCTCCGCAACCGCCGCCGGCTCCGGCGCCGCCGCCGGATCCGTCGCCCCCGCCGCCCACCGGCTGAGGCGCGCTCGAACCGACTGCGGACCAAGGGGTTGCCACCGAGCCGACCCGGGTATGGCTGTGTCGATGCCGTTCGACATCGACCTCCGGCTCGCACCGAACGTTCGAGCTCCCGAGGCGGCGCGAAGGAGCCTCGAAGCGCTGCGTCCGTCCGTGGACGAGGGCGTCGTCGACGAGGCGATCCTCCTCGTGAGCGAGCTCGTGACGAACAGCGTCCGGCACGCCGAGCTGGGACCCGACGACACCATCGCCGTGCGAGTGCTCACCAAGCCGACGGCCCTGCGGGTCGAGGTTGCCGATCCCGGTCCCGGTTTCGACCCCTCCGCGGTGGGTGCTCCGAACGAGGAAGGCGGATGGGGACTCTGGCTCCTCGACCGCATCGCGACGCGTTGGGGGACGTCCGACGACGACCGTGCCGGGGTCTGGTTCGAGCTCGACGCGGTTTCCCGATGAGGGCGGACGGGTAGGACACGGCCACCACGGAACGAGGAGGTGCGCGATGGGCGAGATGACGGACAAGGCCAAAGGCCACGCCAAGGAAGCCGTCGGCGACATGACCGACGACGAACGGCTCGAGCGCGAAGGAAAGCTCGATCAGATGAGCGGCGAGGCGAAGGGCAAGGCCGAAGACGCGAAGGAGAAGGTCAACGAGGGCGTCGACTCGCTCCGGGACCGGATGCGCGACGACGACTGACCGTTGACGTCGAGTCACGCCGAGGGCGCGCGCCCGAAGGGGGCGCGCGCCCTCCGTTCGTCTCCTGACGCTTGAACCCTGGTCACGGCGCCCCCGGCGGGGGCGCCGTCCCCTCCGTAGAGTCCCCGCGACGGAGGGCCGTGGAGACGTACGACGCGATCGTGGTGGGTGGCGGTCACAACGGGCTGACTGCGGCCTTCTACCTGGCGCAGGCGGGGCTCCGGACGCTCGTCGTCGAGCGACGTCCGGTCGTGGGGGGCGCGTGCGTCACCGAAGAGATCGCGCCCGGGTGCCGGGCGTCCACGACGTCCTACATCGCCTCGATGCTCCGCCCCGAAGTGATCCGCGATCTCGAGCTCGCCCGCCACGGTCTGCGGATGGTGCCCTGCGAGCCCGGTCTTCAGGTCGCGTTCGAGGACGGGACGGTCCTGCCGTGGTGGAGCGAGCACGAGCGTGCGGTGGCCGAATTCGCCGCCGAGGTTTCCGAAGCGGACGCGGCGTCGTTCGACCGGATCCATCGGCGCCTGCAAGCGCTCGCCCGGTATCTCCAACCGTTCTTCCTCGAGGAACCGCCGAACCTCTACGCGCGTGGTTGGGCGAAGGTGCGGGAGGGCGGGCGCGCCTGGCGCCGGTTCCGCCGCATCACCGGCGACGAGCTGGCCGACCTCGTGCGATTCACGACCGGTTCGCTCGGAGAGTTCGTCGATCGACACTTCGCCGACGACCGGATGAAGCGCCTGTACCTCGCGAACAACGTCTACGGGATGCACGCGCCTCCGTACATGCCGGGGACGGCCGTCGGGTTGCTGTTCCATCTCCTGTCCGGCGGCGGCGACGGGACGCAGGGCTTCTACGGGCACGTGATCGGCGGGATGGGTTCGATCACGCAGGCGATGGCCGCGGCGGCGCGTGAGGCCGGAGCGGAGGTTCGGGTCTCGGCTCCGGTCGCTCGGATCGACGTCCGCTCCGGTCGGGCGGTCGGCGTCGTCCTCCACGACGGAACGGAGCTGCCCGCGCGCACGGTGTTCTCGAACGTCGATCCGAAGCGCACCTTCCTCGGGATGCTCGAGCCGAGCGAGCTCCCCGACGAGTTCCGGCGAGACATCGCATCGATCCGGATGGCCGGGCCGTGCGCGAAGGTGAACTTCGTGCTCTCCGCGGAGCCGCGGTGGAACGGGATGCCCGACGACGCCGACGCGAACCGCCGATCGCTCGCCACCCTCGTCCCCACGATGGACGAGGCCCAGCGCATCTACGACCAGCACCGAACCGGCGACATCCCCGACCGACTGTGGGTCGACTGCGTCACGGCGTCGAACGTGGACGACACGCTCGCGCCGCCGGGCGTCCACGTGTTGACCGCGTTCGTCCAGTACGTCCCGTACGCGCTTCGCCGGGGCACGTGGGACGAGCGCCGGGACGAGCTCGTCCGGCGGGTCGTCTCGACGATCGACGGATACGCGCCCGGGTTCGCCGGGACGATCGAGGCCGTGCAGGCCCTCACCCCGCTGGATCTCGAACGGACCTACGGGCTGACCGAGGGAAACATCTTCCACGGGGACCTGCAGATCGGGCAGCTCTTCTCGATGCGGCCGGTCCCCGCCTGGTCCCGATATCGGACGCCGGTCCGAGGCCTCTACCTGTGCGGGGCCGGGGCGCACCCCGGTGGCGGCGTGACCGGCGCTCCGGGCTACGGCGCCTCGCACGCCGCCCTGCGGGACCTCCGCCGCCGCCGGGTGGCCTGATGGCGGTCCGGATCCCCTGCCCGTCGTGCGGCTGGCGACCTTCGAGCGAGTTCACGTGGGGTGGAGAGCTCCGACCGCTCGACGCGGCCGACGCGGAGGCGGACTTCGAACGGGTCTTCCTGCCCGCGAACGTCCAGGGCCTGCAGGAGGAGCGATGGTTCCACCGGCTCGGCTGCCGTCGGTGGACCACGATCCGTCGCGATACGAGGACGAACGAGGTCGGATAGGTGCCGGCGGGGAGGTTCCGACTCGGGCGTCGGGGGATCCGGTTCGAGGAGGGGGACACGGTCGCGGCGGCGATGTACCGCGCCGGCGTCCGGACCTTCTCCCGGTCGATCAAGCACCACCGTCGGCGGGGCCTTTACTGCGGCACGGGAGAGTGTCCGAACTGCCTCGTGTCGATCGACGGCGTCCCGGGTGTCCGCTCGTGCGTCACCGCCGCCCGCGAGGGGATGCGTGTGCGACGAGAGGGGGGATGGCCGTCGGTGGAGCGGGACGCGCTCGCGATCTTGGATCGGCTCCATCCGCTCCTGCCCGTCGGCTTCTATCACAAGGCCTTCATCCGTCCACGCTGGGCTTGGCCGCTGGCCGAGCGCGTGATCAGGCGGGTCGCCGGGGTGGGGCGACTGCCGCCCGGCTCCTCCGAGCGGATCCGCGGGAGGCAACTGCGGTGCGACGTGCTCGTGGTCGGCGGTGGGGACGCGGGGAAGGCCGCGGCTCTCGAGGCGGCGCGGCGCGGCGACACCGTCGTCCTGTGTGACCAGGGATCCGTCCACGACGCGCCGGAGGGGGTCGAGGTTCTCGAGGGGCACGCCGCCCTCGGGATCTACGACGGGCCGCTCGTTCCCCTTGCGGGTCCGGGCGAGCTCGTCGAGGTGCACCCGGGCCGGATCGTCGTGGCGACCGGCGGGACGGAGACGCACCCGCTGTTCCCCGGCAACGATCTGCCCGGCGTCATGCTCGGCCGGGCCGCCGCCGGGCTGGCCCGATGTGGCGTCGGCGTCGGGGCGAGGGCCGTCGTCGTGGCCGGCCACGACGAAGGGATCGCGGTCCTCGAGGAGCTGCGTCGCGCCGGCGTCCGTGTCGTCGCCGCCGTGGTGCCGCCGGAGCTGGCCGCTCGCGTGCCGGAGGGCGTCCGGGCGCTGGTCGGCGCCACGATCGTCCGCGCCGAAGGGCGTGGCCGGCTCCGGTACGCCGTCCTCCGCGATGCCGGGGGCGTCATCCGGGGGATCGCCTGCGACGCGTTCGTCGTTTCGCTCGGGCTCGGTCCGCGTGACGACTTGCTCCGGATGGCCGGGGCGGAGGAACCGGTTGAGGCCGTCGGCGGCGTCGCGGAGGCGGCGCCGCCGACGGCCGGGGTGTCGTCGGGCTACGTGTGCCTGTGCGAGGACGTGGCCACCGGTGACCTGCGCCGCGCGTGGGCCGAGGGGTTCCGGTCGTCGGAGCTCCTGAAGCGCTACACAACGGCGACGATGGGTCCGTGTCAGGGCGCCATGTGCGGCCGTCACCTGGCGGCGTTCGCGGCGGCGCGGAGCGCCGCCGCGAACGCCGGACGGACGACGGCCCGCCCGCCCGTGCGACCCGTCGCCCTCGAGGTCCTGGCCGCGCCGGTCCGCGAGGTGATCAAGCAACGGACGGCGCT